>NZ_JAAHGT010001133.1 GCF_010672385.1 Okeania sp. SIO2F4 | reverse complement strand
GATAAAAATGTTAGCATCAACTGATGAAAACTAATAAATAAAACAGTTAATAAAATCAATAATAACTAGGGTTTGTTGAAAAAGTATTATGGGTGAGGGTAGGAAGACCGAGTCAGGAGAAATGGGGGATTTAGAGTAGGCAGGAGAAAGAGTTATCCGTTGATTTTTCTAGCATAGTCAACCCAAAATCCTAACTTTTTGAGATCCCAAAATGCGAAAATCTTGTACTTTTTCAAGACCTAAAAAAGCTCAAACCTTTATCTGTAAATGCTTTGAGATTTAATCAGCAAGCCCTAACTATTGGTTGGGAAATTAAAATAAAGATGACTATGCTGAAACTGTGTAATACCAATGAACAAAAAGTTTGCCATAATTGTATTTTATATTTATATTTAAACCCCGTCCTTGAGGCTATCCCTGATAAGGAACTCCTGAAAACCTTGTGGGAGTGTGGGGAGAGGGGGAAGAGGGGGAAGAGGGGGGAGTAAGAATCTTGGGGTGAATTTCTTAAAAAAATGTACTTTTCAATACACTTTTCTCAGGAAAAAGCCTCTCAAATGCTTATTCATAACTTGTCTACGCATGTCAAATTTTATGTTGAGAAAGATGTTTATAAAGCATAGCCTTAAAGAAAGGATATTTGTGGTGTCAATTCTTGGTATTTAATAAGTTCTATTCTTTTGAACGTTATTTTTTCCAGCTCCTAAGTATAGCAATATTTTTAATAATTGGTATAACTACTGACTAAAATCCACCCTAAACTTTTTTAGTTAATAATTATTTGTGATTATTTCCCACTATGCTAGTAGGCTAGTTGGAGAATTTAAGTAATATATTTGAGGTGATTAATGCGTCAAGCAAGATTTTGGGCGATCGCTCCTTTTAGTCTACTAACTATTCTGGGAAAACCTTCATTTTTCCCTCTAGTTCCACCCGATCTGGTGTTTGTCAATTCTAGCTACATAAATGAAATCTTAACTAAGTCGGAAATTTTAGCCCAGGATAATTTATCTCCAGAAGCAACCCCACTGCCAGAAATTACTCCCACTCCAGAAGCAACCCCACTGCCAGAAATTACTCCTACTCCAGAGGAGAGTCCATCACCAGAAATTACTCCCACTCCAGAAGCAACCCCACTGCCAGAAATTACTCCTACTCCAGAGGAGAGTCCATCACCAGAAACTACTCCCTCCACCCAAGAACAAAAAGTAATTTTACAGCAAGAAGGAACACTTAGTAATGGTGACTTAGTGCTACCATCCGATGAAAGTATTTATGATGAACATTCTTTTGAAGGTACAGAAGGTCAGGTAGTAACTGTAACTTTAGAAAGCCCTGATTTTGATACTTATTTAGCAGTCTTTAGTCCCACTGGTGAATTACTTGGAGAACATGATGATATTAACCAGAAAAATACAAACTCTCAACTAACAATTACCTTAACTGTTACAGGTAAATACCGTGTAATAGTTAACTCTTACGATAAAACAGGTAGGGGTCAGTATAATCTGCAAGTAATTCAATCAGGAGAAACATCAGATTTATAACCATGAAAAAAGTTAACTAGCTATTATTTTTTAGCATTTCCGTACAGGAATGATCCGCAAACAGCTATCAGCTAAAACCTCAAGATTTAAGTTCCCTACACCAAACAGGATTGATTAGTGGTAGGCGTATGATGAGGTTTTAATCCCACATCATACGCCTTGAAAACTGAAAACTAAGTTTTCAAGTCTGACCAAGAAATAAGGTTAATAGTCTCCCCTTGAAAGGGGAGAAAAAAGAAAATTTAGGATTTTATTGCCTCCTAATTAAGTAGGAGGTAGTGATACCTGTTAACGCAGTTACTTCGTAGGAAGCTAACTGTTAACTGATAACTGAAATGACGACTATTTCTTCAATGGTTAATAGCTAATACCATTTGGAAAAAAGATTGTTACAAATAGTATTAGGTCTGAATAAGAAAGAGGGAAGAAGAAAGAAATATTGAATAAAAAAATGTAAATAATGATAGAGATAAGTAGCTTATGCAATTCTATAAGCTTGTCTAGGCATAAATTGATAGCTTTCCTTTTTGTAGTATTATTTTATTAAACTGCTATAATAATTAAATACATTATAAAGACTAGGTATTAACATTTTACCTCACAATAAATAATAGGCTGAGACAAATTATATCATTCTCCAAAAAATTAGAGAATCATGTTGGGGCTATTTGGTACTTCATTCAGCACTACAATACATCCTTCACTTGTTTAGGACTACCAAATAATAGAAATCAAACTAGATTTTTCTAGCGCAAACCTAGCCAAGAAAACAAATCTTGATGAGTAAATAATTCCAATAACAATAAAATCACAAATCCTACCATAGCAAATCTGCCATTGATTCGTTCAGCATAAGTATTCCAACCAAAAGCTGGTTCAGCTACCTTGGCAGTTGTGACTTTTTTTGTAGGTTCTGATGTAGATGAAGAAGTAGAATTTTCCGACATAATTATTGATATACTTTGTTTTGATATTATACTATATTCTCAAATGGATAAAATAACTAAGTTTTCTATTTCAGGGAACAACTTCACTGGTAATAGGCAAGAGAAAAAAATATTCTAGGGGATTAAAATAAGAACCACTATAGAATCAATTTAAGAGCTATTTAATTAAATTGTTATATCATGTCCGCTTAATTAGTTATAAAAAAAACTTTCTCCTCCTCCTTCTCCCTCTTGAGGACTGAGA
>NZ_JAAHGT010001132.1 GCF_010672385.1 Okeania sp. SIO2F4 | reverse complement strand
CACTTATAAAGCTCATGCATACTAGTATCTTAGGATGATTATGGCAGAAAAATTGAGAGACAATTCTTACTCCTACCCCTTCTAAATTCCCCGTTCCTCCTGTCTCCTACAAAGAGCAAAAAGACTTTCAATAAGCAAACCCTAAATAGACCTCTGGTGGAAAAGAGGGAACACTTAAAACTTAACTGGGAACAGGGAGAAAGAATTGATAATTTTTGCGTATGGGATTGATTTTATTTTTGATTATCACCATATGTCTAATAAATAGAAAGTTCAAGTCTGGCAAAGTTTATGATATTGGGAATAACACACTTGGTATGGTAACTAGAGTAGAATTAGAATTGGAGATCGCTTCCCCCAATAAACCTGCCAAATTGGCAACCACTCCCCAATTATTCTGGATATGATTTAGTCATATTAAAAAACTCAAACAAAACAAAGTTTAAAGTTAAGTTCTTTGAAAGATCCTAGGACTTAGACAAATAGACTCAAATATAGATAGGTATAGGTTTTTACGTCAAAAAGGCATAAATCCTTTTCTGGCGAAGCTTTTCATGGGGAATGATGCTCAAACAGCCTTTTTGAGAGCATTAACGTTATTCCCTTGTCTAGACTTACTTTTCCTAGGTTATGCTACCCAAACAGAGATTTTTTTAATCAGAAAATGTTGATAGCGGTTTTTATTAATAGGACTTACGCACCTGCAACGTATTTTCGTCATTGCGACCCACAGGGAAGCAATCTCTAATCCCATTTTTTCGTACCTCATGCGTAAGTCCTGATTAACTTAACAACTTAACATGGAATAAAACTATCAAGTCTGTAACTTATAAAACTGCAAACATACTTATCTTTATTTCCGTAGTCTACCTTTGTGAAAACCGCTACAAGCACCAACTAAGATGTCCGCTATGGACTGCTTCTACTTTTTTATTTATCGTTTTAAGAGGTATTTTTTATGAAAGGTTTAAACTTGAGTCACGTACATTTTGATGACAACTCAAATGTAATTGATCTGGGGATACCGCTCTTCAACCCCAAGTCCTCCACCGTAAAGACAGGTGAGGGAGCTGATAAGCTCATTGGTACTGACTATGCACATAGTGACTTTGGTGTGGAAGCGCTTGTTGGAGCAGCAGGTCAAAATATCAACTCTGTTATTGCCTCTACCGAATTTAGTTTCAGCTTTAATGTTGCTGCTAAGGGTATTAATAATAATGGAATTATCAGGACAGAAGAAGGACCAGATACAGTAAAAGGTACTGCAACATCCAACATTTCCGCTGTAGCACAATCAGTATCTGAAGCCATAGCTGTTGCTGAGACTGCTGATACTGGTGTTATTACTAATGCTTTTGCCTCCATAAAAGTTAAGTCCACTGCTGATGGTATTGATAACTCTGGTGGCGAAATTTACAACGGTCGGGGTCAGGATGGTATTTCTGGTGGTACCGAAGGTTCTGTGGCAGCAGTCGCAACAGCTACAGCAGATGCCTCAGCAATTGTCGAGGCTATTGCCAAAGCCCCTGTTTCAGATGGTGTCACAGCTTTGGCAGGAGCATTTGCTCAAAGTTTAGCTGAGGGAACTATCATTGCCAGAGGTATTAATAATAAAAATGGCATAATGACTACGGCTACGGGTCGTGATACTATCACTGCTACAGCTACTTCTAGTGCTGCGACCTTGTCACAATCTGCTGCGTCTGCTTTGTCCACTGCCACACCGGGAAATCAAGCTGCGGCTGTTTCTGTTGCCGATGCTTTTGCCCTGGTTGAGGACAAAGCGATCGCTATTGACAACACAAACGGCGTGATTCGTACCGGAAATGGAAAGGATAGTCTAACTGGCGAGGCAAAGGGAACCAATTCTTACGGTATTTCTGGTGGCGACATTTATATGGGTGATAAACAGGATATTCTAATTGGCAAAGCCAGCGGAACCAATTCTTACGGTATTTTTGAGAGCTACATTGATATGGGCAATGCACCGGATACTCTAATTGGCGAGGCAAGCGGAAAAAATTCTCACGGTATTTTTGGCAGTGAGATTCATATGGGTTATGGAGATGATAGAATAGAAGCCTCCAGTTTTGGAGGTGACGTCAATATATTTATGGGTAGAGGGAATGACTTTGTTGAAGGTTTTGGTGACGCTAGAATCAGAGGTGGTGCCGGTTATGATAGACTCAGCCTTGGCTCTTACAAGATAGATCAATTTGATAATATTAGTTTCGGTTCTGGTAACAATCAGGTTATTTTTGAACTAGATGGTATGACTATGAATACCAAAAATTTTGAAAGATTCTTTTTTGGTAATGAAAATCATGCCTTAACCTATTATGAATTACATGACTTTTTAGGATAATGAGGTACAGTTGAAGACTAATCTGTCTTCCCTATTTACTAAATTTACTAAAGTGATAAAATTTTGTACCTCAATAACTCCGAAACTGCTGTAATGTTAGTCCTGTAGATGTAGTAATAAAATTCTGAAGAGGTGGTATAGCTATCCCTAGGCTCCACCCTTCATTTTTATTCTTCCTTCAGTTTCCCATCGTCTAATTGTTTTTGTTGACACTCCTAGCAGTTAATCAGCTTTAGATACTGTTAATAAGTTATAAATAAAGCTCGTAGTAGGGTTTGAGCAAAAAGATAGATATTTCAGTGGCTAAAGGTAAGCATTCAGCTATTAGCAGTCAGCTATCAGCTCTAAGAACCTGTACTTAAGGACTGGGTTTAAATGAATATAGA
>NZ_JAAHGT010001131.1 GCF_010672385.1 Okeania sp. SIO2F4 | reverse complement strand
AAGATTGTTGTTGGGTTTAGTCCCTCAACCCAACAACAATCTTTCTCCCCTCCGACCCTCCGACCCTACTCCCTAATGCACAGTTTTAGCTGTGTCAGTCCAGTAGGTTAAAAAACCTAACCCCCCAACCCCCTTCCCTACAAGGGAAGGGGGAGAAATATCCCTCCTCTCTCCTTGCAGGAGAGGGGTTGGGGGAGAGGTCTCCAAGGTTGCTCGCTCCTAACCCACAATTTTAGTCTTGACACACCACTACTCCTACTACTGCAACATTTAAGATGAAACAGTCTACTACTCCTATTGTTGTTGGGTTACCCTGACGGGAAGCAAGCTACGTTCCTCAACCCAACCTACTAACATTGATATTTCACCACCCAACGCCGAAACAATTCCACGGCAAATTTCAAGTTTCCCTCGGTTGCGACAATGACGTCGTGGCGAAAGAGGGTATCAAGAGCATCATTAATAATAGCTTCATCTAAACCTGTAAGTTGCTGGAGGATGGCGTGACTGCAACCTCCTCGATACTGAGCTAAAGCTTTGAGAATATCTTGTTGCCCCGGTGCATCTTGCCCTGCTTGCCCCCAAACACCTGTAAAATAATAGCGCCCATTTTGGAATAGTTCATTTTTTTCAATAATGGCATCTACATCGGCAACGGTAAAAATAGGTTCCCTTGGTTTTCCCTCCTCGAAGGTTTGCTCGTTGTAGCGACGGACAAGTAAAAATCCTAGTAGTTGTACTAGGTAGGGTTGTCCGGATGTGAGGTCGTAAATGCGATCCATTGCTTCTGCTTGGTAGGTGAGCAGGAAGTCTGGGTTGGGGTTGGCAAGGAGTTGCCTGGTTGTCGGTCTATTCAAAAAACCGACCCGGATGGGAATGACGCTGGCAAAAAATGGCTGAAAGTAATCTTCTGTCATTTCTTCCAGAGTGTGCAACCCGGCGAAGGCAAAGGCAATTTTCGGACTCATCTGCACGAACCCTCGCAATACTGCCATGAAATTAGGGGGGAGTTGTTGTGCGTTAATTAGTTCTTCAATGGTTTCAAATTCATCAAGGGCAATAATTAAGCCTTTGTTCTCTAATTTTTGAGTTGCCTGTTTTAAGTAGAATTTAAAAGTTCGTTGGGGAAGTCTCAGGAGTTCGTCTGTCTCAGGTGGGGGAAGGTTAATAGTATCTGAAATTTCATCACTAATTGCTAAAAATACTTCACCCATTCCCTGGGAAATAGCTCCTAAACCTTGGAGGTTCACATAAACAACTTGTACATCTGCACCAGAAGATTTGGCAACATTCCGTAGAATTGATGTTTTTCCCATGCGACGATGACCGAAGAGAACAACAGACTGTAGCTGAGAATTCATAACCCACAGTTCCTTAAGCTGTCTCATAATATCTTCGCAACCCACAAACAAGTAACCCTCTACTGGGTCGCCAATGACATAAGGATTTTCTATGGGTTCAGTAATAGATGTATCTTCTACATTTGTGGCAATGCTTTCTAAAGCTTTTTGCCAAGTTTGAGCAATACGGACAATTAAACCTCGTTCTGATTGGGGAAGTGCATCAGCATTATCTAGGATTTCTTTTAATTGACCTATAGCTCTGGCAAGGGCAAATGCAGGAGCTGACTTTGAGGTAGCTTTTAAAATAAGTTGCGTATCTTCAACAACGCGACCCAAACCTTTAAGTGCTTCCCAGGTGGTGGGGCGTAGATGAGGTTCGGGTGGAAAGTTAGGAATTTGTATTTCAACAATGGTATAAGGAGATGTTGCTAGTCGAAATTGCGTTAGAGTTTGAGCTAGTAGGAACATTTCCTCGCCGTAGAGGAGAGAGCGTACTTTCTCAAATGCTGCTGTTGCTTTTTCGGGTTCTTGTTCGTAGAGATACCAGAAACCAGCAGCTATTGCACGGGATGGAGTGTTTGAGCGAGTCGGTGCTGATAAGACTATTGAAAGACTAAAAATATCTAATCCTCTAAAAAACTCTAATTTCAACTCTTCTACTAGAGATGCAGAGGCAAATTTTACAAGGTTCCAATCATAAGGATTTTCTGCTAGCTGAGAAATTCGATAAATCATCTGTTCTGAGGGAATTTCTGCTAGCACCTGATTAATAGCATTAACTACCGGAACAAACTGTAGGCTATATCTTAAGAGTTGATTGATGTTTTCTAGACCTAGTTGCCAATCTTTTCTCAACCAAAATTTTAAGCGAGTTGTTAGTAAGGGTAAAGGAATAGGGGTGATTATAGGTAGGAACCAACTACGATTCTGAATTGATATCAAGTTAAGTCCTACGCCAATTAACCAGTTTTCTGGATGCCAAATTGCCACGCCATACGCCACGCTAAACGCCACGCCAAATGCCACACCTCCAGCCACGCCATACGCCACACCAAGCGCCACGCCTCTCGCCACACCTCCAGCCACGCCATACGCCACGCCATACGTCACACCTCCCGCCATGCCTCTCGCCACCCCTCCCACCACGCCAAATGCCACACCATACGCCACGCTTTCCTGCACGCCTTTCTGTATACCTCCCGCCACGCCAAGCGCCACGTCAGACGCCACGCTAAACGCCACGCCAACCGCCACGCCAAATGCCACGCCACCCGCCACGCCAACCGCCACGCCACCCGCCACGCCAACCGCCACGCCAACCGCCACGCCAACCGCCAAGAGCACCGCGAAGAAAAAAAGAACAAAACACGGAACACACCCAAGCAAAACAAAACCGAAAAATAAAGCAA
>NZ_JAAHGT010001130.1 GCF_010672385.1 Okeania sp. SIO2F4 | reverse complement strand
GCAATAGTCGGAAAATTTTACTATCCATCTCCTCTGGCGGGGTGCTTCAACAAATGAATTAACTGTTGCTCTATACGCAATAGTCGGAAAATTTTACTATCCATCACCTCTGGCGGGTGGTGCTTCAACAAATGAATTAACTGTTGCTCTATACGCAATAGTCGGAAAATTTTACTATCCATCTCCTCTGGCGGGGTGCTTCAACAAATGAATTAACTGTTGCTCTATACGCAATAGTCGGAAAATTTTACTATCCATCTCCTCTGGCGGGGTGCTTCAACAAATGAATTAACTGTTGCTCTATACGCAATAGTCGGAAAATTTTACTATCCATCACCTCTGGCGGGTGGTGCTTCAGCAAATGTATTAACTCTGGCTCTATACGCAATAGTTTGGAAAATTTGACTATCCATCACCTCTGGCGGGTGGTGCTTCAGCAAATGTATTAACTCTGGCTCTATACGCAATAGTCGGAAAATTTGACTATCCATCACCTCTGGCGGGTGGTGCTTCAGCAAATGTATTAACTCTGGCTCTATACGCAATAGTTTGGAAAATTTGACTATCCATCACCTCTGGCAGGGTGCTTCAGCAAATGAATTAACTGTTGCTCTATACGCAATAGTTTGGAAAATTTTCACCACCCATCACCTCTGGCGGGGTGCTTCAGCAAATGAATTAACTCTGGCGACCTACGCAATAGTTAGAAATTTTCACTACCCACCTCCTCTAGCAGAGTGCTTCATAAAATGAATTAACTCTGGCGACCTACGCAATAGTTTGGAAAATTTTCACCACCCATCACCTCTGGCGGGGTGCTTCAGCAAATGAATTAACTCTGGCGACCTACGCAATAGTTAGAAATTTTCACTACCCACCTCCTCTAGCAGAGTGCTTCATAAAATGAATTAACTCTGGCGACCTACGCAATAGTTAGAAATTTTCACTACCCACCTCCTCTAGCAGAGTGCTTCATAAAATGAATTAACTATTGCTCTATACGAAATAGTTTGGAAAATTTTACTATCCATCACCTCTGGCGGGTGGTGCTTCAGTAAATGAATTAACTCTGGCTCTATACCCAATAGTCAGAAATTTTCACCACCCATCACCTCTGGCGGGGTGCTTCAGCAAATGAATTAACTCTGGCGACCTACGCAATAGTTAGAAATTTTCACCACCCATCACCTCTGGCGGGGTGCTTCAGCAAATGAATTAACTCTGGCGACCTACGCAATAGTTAGAAATTTTCACCACCCATCACCTCTGGCGGGGTGCTTCAGCAAATGAATTAACTCTGGCGACCTACGCAATAGTTAGAAATTTTCACCACCCATCACCTCTGGCGGGGTGCTTCAGCAAATGAATTAACTCTGGCGACCTACGCAATAGTTAGAAAATTTGACTATTCATTATTAGCTTTTTTCGTATAATTCTTGTTATGGCAAAGTTTGACTATTTTTTCCCAATGCACCATTCAAGGTGTGTCGGTCTACTACACCTTCTGAATTCTAAATTCTGAATTCTAAATTTTGATCATAAATCCTCTTGTATACTCCTAGCTGCAATAGCACCTTGAGCTACCGCTGTTGCTACACAGGGATCTCTAGGGTTTGCCACATCTCCAGCAGCATAAATATTAGGAATAGATGTCCGTAGAAATTGATCCGTAGAAATATATCCTTTTTGACTAAGTTGAATATTACCTAACTTTCCTGCATTAAAAATTTGAACTATATCCTCTATATTTGGAGCAAACCCAATTCTCAAACATAGAGAGTCATGCTAACTTTTCTTCTAGTCTTTCTCCATCTCCAAAAGTGATATAAATTTGATTGTCCTGAACTTCAAATCTCTGAATAATTGCTGGTTGATGTAACGTTATTTTACCAGCTTCAACTTTCTCGTAAATTGTTTTTTGGTTAACTTTAAAACCACACATTTGAGAACGAACAAATAGGTGAATATGTTTAGCAGTTTCAGAGAAACGTATTGCTGTTACTAACCCATTATCACCTCCTCCAACAATAGCAACTATCTTTTCATTCATCTGAGGTGTAAGTAGAGGAGTCGCACCAGGGTCAAAGAATATTTCCTGTGATGATAAAAGTTCGTGACTACCCTCAATAAATTTGATACCTTCGTATCCTTTAATTCTTTGCCCTGTAGCAATAACTAAACCTTGAGCTGTAATTTCTTTTGCTTCAGTAAAAATCTGAAAATTATCCCCATCCTTGACAATACTCCTAACTTGAGAGCCTAATAACGTAGAAATTTCTTCTACTTGAATATGCTGGCGAAACTGCTCGGCAATCTCATATCCAGTTTTTTCAATTAATCCTAAATACCAGACATTTTGAAAATTACTTACCTGTTGTAAACCTCCAAGTCGTTGTTTTTTTTCAATAATAATTGGGGAAAACCTAAATATTTTAACCAGAGGGCGCAAGACATTCCAGCAGGTCCTCCTCCAATAATTCCTATCGTTTTTTTCATTGAACTAAATCTCTATATATTGTTTTATTGATAATCCTGATTATGGTTTGCCGAAAAAGTCTTTTGGAGGGAATAGTTGCAGGTTTTAAATTTTCTGCATTTCTCCCACTCAGGTGAGGAAAAATCCTCAGTTTTAAACATTAATGAGTGTATTTTTTTGTACTTTTTTCCAGGTTGAATACAACTCAAATTTATGAGACATCAGGATTATATATAGCAATCAGAAATGAGATGTGAGAATTGAGGTGTTCCTTAAAAGGTAAAAGA
>NZ_JAAHGT010000113.1 GCF_010672385.1 Okeania sp. SIO2F4 | reverse complement strand
CCAGTGAGCTTAAATTTTCCGAGAGACTTATTATCAGTAGCTATTTCTCGTTCTCCTTGAATAACATGAATCTCAACTAAAGTCTGATTATTTTCTGCAGTAGAAAAGATATCAGAACGTCGTACTGGGATAGTAGTATTCCGAGGAATGAGCTTTTTCATCACTCCCCCAATAGTTTCTAAGCCCACAGACAATGGACTAACATCCAAAAGTAACACATCTCGTACATCACCACCTAAAATCCCAGCCTGAATAGCCGCCCCCACTGCCACAACTTCATCAGGATTAACTCCCTGATTTGGTTCTCTATCTATCAGAGAGTAAACTAAATCTTGGACAAAAGGAATCCGAGTTGACCCCCCCACTAATACTATCTCATCAATCATAGAGGGACTAATGCCAGCATCTTTTAAGGCCATTTTTACAGGACGTCGGATTCTAGGAATTAAATCTCCACAAAGTCCTTCAAATTGGGATCTAGTCAGCCTAGTTTCCAAATGCTTAGGGCCATCTGTTGTGGCAGTAATAAAGGGGAGATTAATTTCTGTTACTCCAACCCCAGATAGTTCGATTTTTGCTTTTTCTGCTGCTTCAGTCAGTCTTTGTAGAGCTTGACGGTCAGTCCTCAAGTCTATTCCTTCTGCTTCTATAAATTGTTCGGCTAACCAGTCAACTACTCGTTGGTCAAAGTCGTTACCCCCTAGTTGGGTATCTCCACTGGTAGCTTTAACTTCAAATACTCCATCTCCTACTTCCAAGATTGAGACATCAAATGTACCACCACCCAAGTCAAAGACCAGAATCACCTGGTTTTCTGTATTTTCTAATCCATAAGCCAGGGATGCTGCTGTTGGTTCATTGAGAATACGTTTGACTTCTAGGCCCGCAATAGTCCCCGCATCACGAGTGGCTTGTCTTTGGGAGTCATTAAAATAAGCTGGTACGGTAATTACTGCTCCTGTTACCTCCTCTCCCAGATAGCGACTTGCTTCATCTGCTAGTTTCCGCAGTATCATAGCTGAGACTTCTTCTGGAGCAAAATCTCGTTTCATTCGAGGACATTTGATTTTAACATTGCCGAATTCATCCCGACGAATGGTATAGGGAACGCGCTTTGACTCTGGGGATAGTTCAGAGTATTTGCGTCCAATGTATCGTTTGACTCCGTAGAAGGTGTTCTGGGGATTCAGAACTGTTTGCCTTCTGGCCATTTGTCCCACTATTCGTTCTCCTTCCTTCGTGAAGCCAACTACAGATGGTGTTGTCCGCATTCCTTCTGAATTAGCTATCACAATTGGTTTTCCGCCTTCCATGACGGATACTACGGAGTTTGTTGTACCCAGGTCTATGCCGACTACTTTGCCCATGCCTTAGTTTTTTTGTTCTATCCTTTTGTTAATTATTTTATCGTGTCAAATTCTTTGGTCTTTTGAGGATTGCCTCACTATCTAATCTAGATTAAAGGCTCTCTTGTGATAGGTAAGAAATTTTTGATGGAGGATTTAAAAATTTTAAGTAGTTATGCAAAATTAATTAGATATAAAATTTGTATCAAAAGCTTGTTTACGAAGGATATAGATATACAAAGAATTTTGCCTAGGTACTTATTAGGAATTATACAATACACCATACATATAGCGTTAAAAACTAGAACGTTACAGTTTTTTAACTCTATATATGTATAATACCTTTGTGGAAGCCACGAGCTATGATACTTAATTAGGAATTATACAATACACCATACATATAGCGTTAAAAACTAGAACGTTACAGTTTTTTAACTCTATATATGTATAATACCTTTGTGGAAGCCACGAGCTATGATACTTAATTAGGAATTACACAATACACCATCATATATAGTACCTTGGCGTAATGCCTGTGTATATTATATCAAAAGCTTTTTAGGAGGCATCTGTGGTAGAGAAGCAATATTAGAAAAAGAGAGAAAATACTCTACCACTCCCTTACTCCCATACTCCAAATCATAATAACCCAAATTGATTCTATTGATTTATTTTTTAGGTATCGACTCTTAAAGTACCTTTGTCTGTTACTCTTAATCTGTTATTAATAATTAAACAGCTAACTCAAGTATTCTTACATTTTATTAAGATAACACAACTCTATTACTAATTTCGCTGTAGTATTACCACACTTACACTCTTTTGTCAAAAATAGGGACACAAAGAAATTTATGTTCAGAAAAATCAAAAATAACTTAATTAGGTCTTGCTGAATTTTGTAACAACTTGTAAAGTTATAATAATAAAAAATAAGTAAATTTAATTTAAGAGGTTTAAACCCAAGCAAATGCGAGTAGCGATCGCCGGAGCAGGTCTAGCAGGTCTTTCCTGTGCTAAATATTTGACAGACATGGGTCATACTCCAATAGTCCTCGAAAGGCGGGACGTACTCGGAGGTAAAGTGGCAGCCTGGAAGGACGAAGAGGGAGACTGGTATGAAACTGGTCTACATATATTCTTTGGTGCTTATCCAAATATGTTGCAGCTATTCAAAGAATTGAATATAGAGGATAGACTGCAATGGAAACAGCACACAATGATTTTTAATCAGCCAGAAAAACCAGGAACATACTCTAGATTCGATTTTCCTAATATTCCAGCGCCTTTGAATGGGATAGTAGCTATTCTCCGCAATAATGATATGCTAACCTGGCCAGAAAAAATCAGGTTCGGTATAGGTCTGATCCCAGCCATAGTCCAAGGCCAAAAATATGTGGAGAAAATGGACAAATACAGTTTCTCAGAATGGCTGAAAAAACAAAATGTGCCTCCAAGAGTGGAAAAAGAAGTATTCATCGCCATGTCAAAAGCGTTGAACTTTATCGGTCCAGAAGCAATATCCTCGACTGTAATTCTTACAGCTCTTAACCGTTTTCTCCAAGAGAAAAATGGATCTAAAATGGCATTCTTAGATGGTTCTCCCACAGAACGATTATGTCAACCTCTGGTAGAATATATTACGAAGGGAGGCGGGGAAGTGCGGTTAAACGCACCGATAAAGGAATTTCTGCTAAACGATGATGCTACAGTCAGTGGATTCCTAATTAGAGGATTAGACGGAGCACAAGATCAAGTTATGACGGTTGATGCTTATGTGTCAGCAATGCCAGTCGATCCCCTAAAGGTAATGTTGCCAAAACCTTGGCAGCAGATGGAATATTTTCAAAAGCTCAATGGTTTGGAAGGAGTACCAGTAATAAATCTACATCTGTGGTTTGATCGTAAGCTCACAGATATAGACCATTTACTGTTTTCCAGATCGCCCCTACTAAGTGTCTATGCAGACATGAGTAACACTTGTCGCGAATATGCTAATCCCAACCGTTCGATGTTGGAATTGGTATTAGCACCCGCCAAAGATTGGATTAGTAAATCCGAACAAGAAATAGTCGCAGCAACAATGGCAGAGTTGGAAAAATTATTTCCAGCTCACTTTACAGGAGAATCTCCAGCTAAGTTGTTGAAATATCACGTTGTCAAAACGCCCCGCTCTGTATATAAAGCTACTCCTGGTCGTCAAGACTGTCGCCCTTCCCAAGTAACTCCAATTGGAAATTTCTTCCTAACGGGAGACTATACAATGCAACGCTATCTAGCTAGCATGGAAGGAGCCGTACTTTCTGGCAAACTGACAGCGCAGGCGATCGCTAAAGCAGCTTCTACTCACCTTGAATCTCATGCAAATCTGCAACGAACAACTCCAAAGCCAGCAAAGAATGCTGCAACGGTCTAAATCTTCCCAACGCATGACTCGTTCATCCCTGGTATCTTTAGAAGAATCTTATGAGCTGTGTCGTCAAGTCACAGCCAAATATTCTAAAACTTTTTACATGGGTACTCAGTTAATGCCAGAGGCTAAAAGTAAGGCGATATGGGCAATTTATGTCTGGTGTCGTCGTACAGATGAACTGGTAGATGGACCCATGTCAAATACCACAACCACAGAAACCCTGCAAGAATGGGAACAACATCTTGAATCTATCTTTGCTGGCTATCCGTTAGAAGATGCAGATGTAGCATTGGTAGATACCCTATCTCGATTCCCCATAGATATACAACCGTTTCGTGATATGATTGCAGGTCAGCAAATGGATCTGTACCGCAGTCGCTATCAAACATTTGAGGAACTGAAACTTTACTGTTATCGAGTCGCAGGTACAGTTGGTTTAATGACTATGCCAGTCATGGGAGTAGAAACATCAAATTTTGCCACTCCCTGGAACCCCAGCCCAAAAATGCAGTCTCCTGTATCGGAAGCGATCGCCTTAGGAATTGCTAATCAACTTACAAATATTTTAAGAGATGTAGGAGAAGATGCTCGTCGGGGTCGGATTTATCTTCCTTTACAAGAATTAGCTTTATTTGATTATACCGAAGAGGATTTATTAAATGGTGTAATTGATGACCGTTGGCGAGAGTTGATGAAATTTCAGATTCACAGGGCGCGTAAGTTTTTTGTTGATGCAGAGAGAGGTATTAAGCGTTTGAGCGCTGATATTCGTTGGCCTGTTTGGTCAGCTTCTATGCTTTATAGTAAGATTTTAGATGCTATTGAGCGTAATCAATATGATGTATTTAATCGTCGAGCTTACGTTTCTACTCCTCGCAAGTTACTATGTTTGCCCATAGCATTTCTGAGGTCAAAAGTCTTATAATTTCTAGCAATGTATCTATACCTTGAAGAAACAGTTAGTGGGAAAATGTTTAAATTTGCGGATTTGTGCAATGGATAAACTATTTAATTCAACTTCGGATTAATAGTTACATAAATGACACAATCCATAAATTTTAAACACTACATAGGACTTGCTGAAAAAGTATTTTGCTAAGGGAAAGGAATGGGGAATAGGCAATTGCCAATAGTTTTACTGTTAATTTTTCTGCATTTTTCCTTCACCTGACTAGGAATTTCGCCTGTTTTTTGATTTTTATTGATCCTGTATCTTGCACTTTATTTTCAAGCTAATTCAGTACTTAAAATTCTAGTGTGTTTAGGTTGCAGATTTATTCAAAAGACACTACATATTATAAGACATGATAGTTTTGATTTAATACTTTTGATTTAATATATATGGTGTCTTTGCGTAAGTTCTGAGTTATATATTTGAAATAAAAAGCCTTTGATTTATTAAATCGAAGGCTTTTTCACTCATCAGTTAATTGTTAACTGTTTCAATCTAGGGTTAATACTAGATACACTTTAGAGCTTGGGTAGTGCTAAAGATGTAAGGATGTGAGTTGGTAAATCCCTTAAATTGCCATAAGTTATACCATTTCTCAAAAACTTTTCTACATTTTATTGAGCAGGGGAGTAGGGGAGTAGGTAGGGACGTTGCACAACCTCCGAGAGCGAGAAGTAAACATAAGAATAATTAACATTAACTTGACTTAAAATTAGCAAAAAGGTTCCAAATGCTTATGTTAATTACTTAATAACTGAAGTGTTGCCTAAGTATAGCATTAATGCATGGGAATTGGTATTAGACGAGTAAAATTATACTTGTTTATCAGTACCTAAATTTTAGACCGTAACTTTGTAGATATAGCTATAGGGATGATTACAAAACTATATCTACAATGAATCTACAGAAATTTGCATGACTAATTGGTACATTGACAACAATGAGCAAGATAATGTTGGATTTTCTCAAAAGATTATTGCTTTAATCTGTGTACCTAATTGTTCTGCAAAGGGCTGTATCTACAATGATGTCAGCTTGATAATATTTTTGAGTTTACTCAACTAAATTCCTAAGAATTAGTGCTAGCTGCCAAACGTTGCTTCAACTCTGCTAAAGCATCAGCCCAACGGGGATCGGGTTGAACTGCATCATTACCACTAGAGCTAGTACTACTAGCAGTTTTAGATGCTCCTCCTTTATCCTTTTCACGACGAGATTTTTTACTCTTGTTAGTATTGTTTTTGCTAATTGGTTTAGCTTCAGCTTCAGTATTTTCAGACTCACTCTTATTCTTAGACCGAGGTAATGCTTTTTCAATCTTTAAAGGAGTTTCTCTAAACTGATAACCGTTATACTTTTCAATAATTTGGTCAGCTTGTTCATCATTTTTAACTGTCACAAAACCAAAACCACGACATTTACCAGTTTTACGATCTGTGATCAGTTTAGTGGTAACACTATCACCTTCTTCTTGAAAAACTTCTTGCAGTTCTTGACGTTCCATTACCTCTTTAGGCAAATTACCAATATACAAACGAATTGACATAGGAAAATTCCTCCAGACTTTGAATTTTACTTGTTTAAATTACAACAAACGAAAACTTAGTCAACTGAGATTGACTGAACACAAAACAAGAGCAGAATCAAAAAAAACTGCTCCAGACTTTGAAATGTAAAGAACTTTGACAAATACCTATACTCACCTTTACTACAGATGAAATGATTTCTAATTTCTCATTTTGGTCAACTCTGACAAATATTTTTATTTTGTCAGGTTTTTCTTTAAACTTTTTGCTCATCACTCAACCAACAAACAAAACTATAGGCATTGCTCAATTACTTCTTTTTGATATTGATTTGCTAAACACTTATCGTCCCAACTTTTAAATATAACTTCAAAGCCTGCTAAATTCAAACAACCCAATTGCTAATACGATATTAATTTCAAGTATACTGCTTCATAAAACTAATATAAAACGTCACAATTAGTGATGTTTTAATGTGTACAGACGTTGTATGCAGCATCCCTACCTTCTACCGGATACGTCGCCAATCCGACGGCTCCCCTAGTCGGCAGCACTCCGTCCACAGGCATCGACGATAAAGCCTACCGCATTTCTCAAATTTATAATAGATAAAACTTCCTACTTGGTGAGGGCTAAAACTTAATCATAATATTTGACTTAATTTTTCAACCAAACCGGAAATGCTTACAGCTTATCTTTCCTTTGTTAACAGGATAGTAATTTCTTAACTACTATAAACTTATCATAATCCTAAGTCAATATCTACTATTTTTCTAAAATTTCACTATTTACTTGTATCTTCATAGTACAGTTACGCTGTTCAGTAATCCCTACTTTTCCGAGTGCAAAATTTATGAATCGCGAAAAAACCAGCCTACATTTGTGGCTGGTAGAACTTGCTGTGTTGGGAGATTGACACTTGCCACCCAAAAAGTCTTATCTGTTATGAGTTAAGTAGAAGTTTTCTGTGTGTCAACAGACCATATTTACTAAGGTAATGCTTACTGTTGTCAGCATATGTTTACCTTATTCAATCTGTCATATCTCTACAAATTTAGCTCCATCAGACTAAACTCCTGAGCTAGGCAAAACTATGAGGTCGCTTGGGTTAAGCTACTGTATGTAAATAAATGTAACATAACTGGTTCAAGAATGCAACTTTTCTTTACAAAATCTGATAATTAAAATCTGCCAGTGTATACCATATAAGCTCCCCATATTGCAAGAGCAAAAGCTACAATTATTGACCAGAGAGGATGATCGCTGTTAATAGATTGACCATTTTCAGTTTTCAGAGTATTGATATCTATCCAAGGAGTAGCTCCTCGCCTCCACCAACCAGTGACAGTTATAGACTTACCAACAAAATCGCTAGGACGATCAATATTAGGCCATAAGTTACCAAGAGGACCAAAGTTATTAGAATAATGCAATCTGACCAGACCTTTTGTTGTTTTTAGAACCAAATCTTGTCCCAACCAATTACTCATTCCGCTTTTACCAAGAAGTTTGCCTTTGAACTGAATTATTTGGCTATCTAATGGCAAAGCTTCTAGCTCGGTTAACAATTCTGCCAAGTCAGGATTTTGCCAAAGTTTAGTCTGCTTAATATCAGGAAAAAAGTGATTAATTCTCATCAAAATACCAATACTAAAACCCATAACCAAACAAGCAACTAAAATAGAAATATCTCCAAATAACCAATCTAAACGCCAAAGACCAATAGCAGATGAAATTACACCTATTAACCACAATAAAATAGCAGAAATTAGACCTATTAATATGCCAAAAAATGGTGTTCCCTGAAGTAAAAGTTTCTGCCAATCAAGGTTTGGTGGAGTATCAATATTTTCTTCTTGAGTAGGACTTAATTTATTTTTTGCAGTTAGATCGGCATTTATATTTCCTAAATTTAACTCTGTTTCTAGTTTCCAGAAATTAGCGTATAAACTTAATCTTTTTAAGCGATCGCCAAGGGCAGGATGACTATTGTTAAGCTCTAACCATTGACGATATGGGTTAACAATATCCCAGTTAAAAATAGATTCAAAAATACTGTTTGAAACAACACTACCAGTAGTAATAGCTTGGTTTATTCCTACTGGCATTAATATTTCAAAACTCTCGAATAAATGCCTAACTTTGCCTTGACTTTCGACATCATTAGCCATACCAATTGTAATTTTCAGAATAGCTCGCGTGAGACCATTAGGATTACCAGTTAAATTACAAGCTTGGCGATCGCTATAATAAACTCGGCGACGAGACAACCATAAAATAGGCAATTTCAGTAACCAATATAGACCATAACTAAGAGTCGAAATTATTGCAGCGAACACTCTAAAAACGGATACTAAAATGGGTAAAAAATATTTGATAAATCCTGGTAAAAAATCAGGTAATTGATGATTTATCAAATCTAATAACCGATCGGCACAAGAAGTTAATTGCCAATAAATAGTGTAGGGAATTTGAAGCATCAGATTAGCCATAGACATTAACCGGAAATCTCCATTTTGAATATGACTAATTTCTCTAGCATAAATAGTAGCAATTTCATCTTCTGCTAGATTATCTAACAATCCTTGGCTAACAACTATTCTGAAAAAACGAGGTAAGCATCCATAACTAAATGCTATTGGAACATCTATTGGTAATACCTTTAATGCAATTCCCTGTATTTTTTGTTTTTTACAAAAAGTACGGAGCAATTTATTTGCTTCTTTACTGTAATTAATTAGAGTTGTTGTTGGTAGAGTTTGGAGACCATAAGTCAGTATTAATAATCCATCAATTAACCAGGGAGAGAATATAAATAATCCGAGTAGAAAGACTATAAAATTTCGAGTGGGGTCTCGATAAAAAAATTGAATTGGTCGAAAATAAGGTAGCCAAACTAGAAAATCATTCGTAGCATCTAAGCTAAACTTTAGTATTGTAAGACTTAGCCAAAATAGAGCAATACCTACAATTATTTGTTCTAACCATAAAATAGTTAAATTAGCAGATTTAAGGCGACGACCTCCTTTTGCCCTTCCTGCTTGACGCCATTTTAATTTAGGTGAATTTTCTGGTTTGTCTGAAGTAATCTTTGTGTTTTTTAAATTTGACTTATTAACTATGCTTGATAAAGCAGGCGGTTGATTTTGATCTGCCTCTATATGATTTTTATTTGGCTGAGAATGCTGTTCAATATCTGAAGTTTGACTAGGATTTTTGGGGAAGTTTGAAGTAATCTCTGTTGATGTTTTATGGGATTGATTTGTGTTTGTTAAATTTGGCTTATTAACTATGCTTGATAAAGCAGGCTGTTGATTTTTATTTAGCTGAGAATGCTGTTCAATATCTGAAGTTTGACTAGGATTTTTTGGGAAGTCTGAAGTAATCTCTGTTGATGTTTTATGGGATTGATTTGTGTTTGTTAAATTTGATTTATTAACTATGCTTGATAAAGCAGGATGTTGATTTTGATCTGCCTCTATATGATTTTTATTTGGCTGGGCATACTGTTCAATATCTGAAATTTGACTAGGATTTTTTGGGAAGTCTGAAGTAATCTCTGTTGATGTTTTATGGGATTGATTTGTGTTTGTTAAATTTGATTTATTAACTATGCTTGATAAAGCAGGATGTTGATTTTGATCTGCCTCTATATGATTTTTATTTGGCTGGGCATACTGTTCAATATCTGAAGTTTGACTAGGATTTTTTGGGAAGTCTGAAGTAATCTCTGTTGATATTTTTTGGGATTGATTTGTGTTTGTTAAATTTGATTTATTAACTATGCTTGATAAAGCAGGTGATTTATTTTGATCTGCTTCTATATCATTTTTATTTGACTGAGAATGCTTTAGGTAATCTGAGTTTTGACTAGATTTTATTTCTGAGATATTGGTATTTTCTGCGATTGGTTTAAAACCAGTTTCTACAGATAAATCAATGTTTTGTTTGGAGATGTCATTGCTATTTTTGGCAGATTTAGATTTATCTGAAGTAGGATTAAAAGGAACAAATCCTGTTTTAAGAGGTTGTTGATTTTGGGGAAATGATTCTGGAGCTTTAGGGGCAGGAATTGTTGATTTTTTCAGATTTTTGGGCGGATATCGTTTTAATAATTCCTTGAGATGACGATGAGCAAAGCTTTGAATTTCACTATCATAAATTTTAGTAAGATTACGACACAAAGAAATAGCTCGATCTACTTGTTTGGTTTTTTCATAAGCAATAACTAAACCCATCTGAGCTTTTAACTTTTGCTTGAGAGATTCTTGTTGAGCAATTATTTCTAAGTGAGCGATCGCCTGTGGATAATCTTTTTGCTTAAGAGCAAGTAATCCAGCTTTTAGAGATGGTTTTTCTGGCACATAGTTATCTGTAGCAGAGGATGTTTTATCTATCATTGACTAAATTTTTTATGTTGATATTTTTATGAATTGGTCATATAAAATTTTGTGGCATCAGTATTATGAAAAAGGAAGGAAAGGCAATTGGGCAAAGGTTACAGAACTACGCTCAAAAAATTATATAATTTATAGTTCAACTGTAGTCAATATTATCTGCTCCAATATTGAAACATTGTTGACGAAGATTTTAGTAATGCCTCCACAAAAGAAGTTCGATCAGTTTATCGTAAATTTTTATTAGATAAAGGCTTATCTGTGTAGACATTAATGCATTCTTTAAATAACAGATCGTTAACTTCATTCTTTTTTAAAAAAATTATCCCTGTATTTAATGGTTTAGATGGAATTTTATTTACTGATTCTAAAATTGGATAGTTAGTATCAACTTGAGCTGGAACTAGGGCAAGAACAAAATATTCTAATATGTCCAAGCCACTTTCACAGTCACTAGCAAACAAAGTTTTTTCATAAGGTGATAAAAAATATAAATGTTTGACTTTAAATAGCAACCTTTCAGAGACTGAATGTATCAGGAAATATAAAAAGGAGATAGGGAACACTTAACTGGGAACACTTAACTGGGAATAGGTATGGAGGGAAGGGAGGAAGAAATTAAGACAAGTATTGAAGAGTTAAAATAAAGGGAATATATATACCTTTCCACCTCTTAATCTACCAAATTTCAATCTCTTGAAGTACCTTTTACTTTTAGATTTTAGTGACTCAACAACTCTCTTAAGACTTATTTTACAAACAGTTTCTCATTTCTACAAGTTACCTCTTCATCTACTCGAAGAATTTTCTCGAAGTAAATATTTATCTTTATATTCAGGGTTTTGATTACAAGCTAGGGATATTTTTATAGATGGATTAATTTTTTTTAAACTTTTAGCAGAATTGCAAGCTTCATCAATATAATCTTTACCGAAAAAATAAGGTTTAAAGCCTCTTCTTTCAAGGAGAAAAAGCGGTCGTTTGCGGAGCAGTCCGTAGGATGGGATGCCGAGGTCTCCTCGGCATATCCAATCGACCAACAGAGCGGTCGTTTTGCTACGCATAACTTTCCTATCGGAATGCTGAAGCAAACGCACTTCGGCTGTCGCCGACATGAATGGGTCCCATGACCTAGGATGGGATGGATGGATTACCGGCGCCATATCCAATCTCCCCTTGAAAATAGAAAAAATCCTTTTAACCAATCCCTCTATTATAGAAGAGGTAATTATTAATTATTAATTATTAATTATTGAACAGCAGCAACATAAAAAATACCAGAACGTGAGTTACTCATTAGTTACTATCCTATTTGATTCGATTAAGCAATAAATATGTAAATACTGCTCCTGATACTGATGAATAAGTAGGGATTTTTAGCATTCATATCCTCAGTATAAAAGACATTCATCAGAAAATATTACGACGTTTTAATAACTTGATTTTTCCCGATTTTTTTATAGCGCTGTATAGCTATATTTCTGCATTAAAGGTTGAAAAATTAAATTTATTTTCTGTATTTCTTCAGAGTTGAATTCTGCCTGTAAATTGCTAGCTATCGCTGTATTAATTGGTCGATCTGTTCGTGTACCTCCTGCCAAAGATTTACCTAGATTTTTTTTGTAAAAATTGAGTAGATCGTCGCTCCATTTAATTTCCAAAAAATTAGTAATTTTCCCTAACATTTCTTTTTGGTTTTGGATTACTTCTTCATATTTAAACTCTAAAACTTGAAATCCATTATTTTTGAGCCAAGTCGGATATTGATTTTTATATAACCAATAAATTGCAGCCAACTCAATTTTAGATAACTCAGATAAATTCCTATTTTCTAACTCTTGACCAAAAAAAGGTTTGAGTCTTTCTATTTCTTGTATAACACATCGATCGATCCAATCCCCTTGTGAATTAACAAGACTCAGCATTGAAGAAATAGTGCTATCAGGATTTCTCAGAGGCCAAAGTATTTTGGCATGAGGATAAAATTTCTTTAAAAAATCTAGTTTATGGGAATGCTCTAGCATTTTAAAGCATAAATAATGATTAGTTATTTTATTAACAGCCAATCTTTGAGCGGAGGGAAAAGGATATGGACTAGGAAACTCTGTTTCATCTACACAAGTAATCTGGGGATGTGCATTCAGAATAGATAGTAACAAAGTTGTACCACTTCTTTGACAACCAAAAATAAGAAATAAATTTGTAGAAAATATAGAGAAATATCTGAAAGTAATTATATTTCTGAGATGATACTTGAATTGCTCAATCATATTTAAAAGGAAGATTTACCAATATAATTTTACCAAGTAATTAAGGTTGAAAACCTATACACTTCAATAGAATAAAAAAGAAAAAAAAATCTTTTTAGTCAATCCTCTTATTTTTCAGGAAAGGTAATCATAAAAGGAAGCATTCCGCAGGAAATGCTGAATGCTCTCGCTCATAAGCTTTTGAACCTAATAACTTGACTTCGGTTAGCTAATGACCAATTTCATTGATAATTTTAAATTTTCTTATGCGACTAATTCCTCATTCGGTGTAATAATGAGTTAATAATTTATAGCTGATAGCTGATCGGCTAATAGCTGACCGCTGAATGCTTACTTTCTGACAATTTTCAATATCATTTAATTAGGGATTAGGGAGTAGTATTCTTAGCTATAAATAGTATAACGATCCTAGAATCGTTCCCAACATTTTTATGACTTATTACTTAATAACTTAAGTATTGAATAAGGTCTTAGATTATTTTGCGTAAATCATTCCCCAAAAATAATTTGATTTGATAATATCTTTGATTCCATAATAATTTGCTGGCTAAACAATTATTAGTTGAATATATAGGAAAAAATAGCAATTCTTTTCTTTCTGTTGTTATAATCAAATTATTTAGTATTACTAGAAAAAAAATTTACAGAATTGTGAAGATGAAAAGTTGATACTATAATATAGCAATTACTATTACAGCTATTGACTTATGGAATACCTGAAACAATGGAGTATCAATAATCGACATTTTTCCTTAATGCTATAAAATTAATACCAAACTAAAAAAAAGCTACTCTCTTTAGTAATTGAAATTAGAAAAAACTTGCTGAAATTAACTTTATGACTTTAAAACTGTACAATTCACTCACTCGTCAAGAAGAAAACTTTCAATCCCTAGAGCCAGGTAAGATTAAAATGTATACCTGTGGTGTTACAGTATACGACTATTGCCATTTAGGTCATGCTCGCTCTTATATTGTATGGGATACAATCCGCCGATATCTAATGTGGCAAGGTTATCAAGTACAGTATGTGCAAAACTTTACTGATATAGACGATAAAATTCTCAATCGGGCCAGAGAAACAGGCACTTCTATGGAGTCGGTGGCCGAACGTTTTACAGAAACATACTTTGAGGATATGAAACGCTTAAATATCCTAGAAGCAGATGAATATCCTCGGGCCACTCAGACAATAGATGGGATTAAACAGTTAATCGAGGATTTAGAAAAAAAAGGTTTTGCTTACCCTTCTGGAGGGGATGTTTATTATCAGGTGCGGAAATTTTCAGAATATGGGAAACTTTCAGGCCGTCGTTTGGAAGAAATGCAAGCTGGCGCAAGTGGTAGAGTAGAGTCAGAAGATTTAGAGACTGCTAAAAAGAAAGATCCATTTGATTTTGCCCTCTGGAAAGCAGCAAAAATTGGAGAACCTGCATGGGACTCTCCCTGGGGCCAAGGAAGGCCAGGTTGGCATATTGAATGTTCGGCAATGGTAAGAGATTGTTTGGGAGAAACTATAGATATTCATACTGGGGGAGCAGACTTAATTTTTCCTCACCATGAAAATGAAATTGCTCAGTCGGAAGCTGCTACGGGAAAACCTTACGTAAGATATTGGCTCCATAATGGCTTTGTGACTATTAATGGAGAAAAAATGTCAAAGTCATTAGGAAATTTTACCACAATTCGGGATTTATTGGCTCGACCTGTAGACCCAATGGCTGTCAGAATGTTTGTTTTAACCGCTCAATATCGGAAACCTATTGACTTTACTGAAGAGGCGATCGCTTCTGCCGAAAATGGTTGGAATACTATTAAGGAAGGTATATTATTTCCCAACCAACATGGTTCTAAATTAGGATGGGAAATGCCAGAAAAAACCTTATTTGAACAGACAAAGTTATTAACTTCTCAAGTAGAAAAATTCCAGAAAGCAATGGATGATGATATTAATACTCCTAGTGCTTTAGCTGTTTTATTTGAATTAGCTAAAGAGTTACGTCGAGAGGGTAATATTTTAGTGCATGAGGGGAAAACTGAAACATCTTTAGAAGAGTTACAAAAACAATGGGTTACTCTGGTAAAGTTGTCACAAGTATTAGGTTTAGAAATTCAAATAGAAGAAAAAATTAGCAATCAACCTGGAGGTTTAAGTGATGATGAAATAGAGTCTTTAATTCAGCAACGTTTAGAGGCAAAAAAAGCTAAGAATTATTCTGAAGCAGACCGCATTAGAAATGAACTGCAAAATCAAGGTATTAAACTAATAGATCAACCAGGAGGCATAACACATTGGCACCAAAATTAAAAAGATATTGGGTTTAATAGTACAAGCAGGGAATAGGGAACATAAAGACACTCCAATTATCTCCTTTTCTGTGAAAAGTATTTACAAGCCACCTGAATTTTTCTGATAAAATTACTACTTGTAAACCACTATCCGTTTAATTTTATGGCAGTTTTGGAGTTAATCAATTACAAAGTTTTAGGACTTGAGCGAATAGGGAATAGAAATTAGTATTAAACTGTAGTTCACCATCTTGGCAAATTTCTGTAACTTCGAGAGAAAACTTATTGTGATTAATGCACAAATCTCATAAATTTATTACTGATGATTAGGTTTTTTCTTGAGTTCTTGCTTAATATACCTGATTAGTTTAAATTTTTTGGGAAAAACTGGCATAATTTGATTTTATAGTTTTTATCTGGAAAAATCTGGGAAAATTGATGGAGTAGGGGATTTTGAAACACCCCTACATCAGTCAGCTTAGAAACCTTTAGAGAAGTTAGCAAATAAATGAATTATGATAATTTGAGTAAAAAGATATAACTAATTTCTCAATGGGGAAGAATTTATCAGTAATTTTAATGCCAACCGCTCTCATTCAAGTTCAGCTATTCCCCATACCTAAAAACCTGAAAAATCTATCTACATTTATCAAGTTCCTAATCACTATAGGAATCAGAAATCATATGTGATAATTTGACTATTCCTTAAAAGTCTAGATTCTCTATTCCCTAAAAATCTACAATCTCTCAAAATTAAAATTAAGATTGCTATATATGTATATATCGTAAGCATTTAGCAGTCAGCATTTCCTGCGGAATGCGGAGCTAACAGCGGTCAGCTATTTATTTTAATTTGAGATCAAAGCTTTATTAGTTGAGGTAAATTGAATCTTACTATCAAAGTCAACTTTAAAGCTTATATTCATTTAAAGCCATTTTCAGGTTTAAATAGGGTTTGC
>NZ_JAAHGT010001129.1 GCF_010672385.1 Okeania sp. SIO2F4 | reverse complement strand
AAAATCTTATTTTCCATAATTAAAAAAACAGAAAAAACTGAGAATTGATCGCTGATAACTGTTCACTGAAAAAAGGCTGATAACTGATAACTGATAACTGTTCCCTCAAGATGCAGATGAGATTAGCAAAATCTTATTTTCCATAATTAAAAAAACAGAAAAAACTGAGAATTGATAACTGATAACTGTTCACTGAAAAAAGGCTGATAACTGATAACTGATAACTGATAACTGATAACTGATAACTCTTCCCTATTCCCCATAATTTAAATTTTCACAAAGTTGACGATCCCTCTCTTGAACATGAGGATTAGTCTGTAAATAATCATAGACCCAACTACAACCCTTTTTTAACAAATCATCCAATGCTAAATTCCACAAAATAACATTATTATCTCTACTACCAGAAGCTAACAACTTACCATCAGGACTAAAACTTACACTCATTACACTATCTTTATGACTGCTCAAAGTTTTTAATAAACTACCATCATAAAGACTCCAGAGCTTAACCTTACCATCATAACTAGATGAAGCAATGACTTGACCATCTGGGCTAAAACTAACACTAGTGACACTATCACTAGCACCTTTCAAAAAAGTTTTCAGTAACTCACCATTAATACTCCAAAGCTTTACCGTATTATCAAAACTTCCTGTAGCGATCGCCTGACCATCTGGACTAAAACTTACTCCCAAAATCCAATTTTTGTGAGCATTAATAGTTTTTAGCAGTACACCTTTGTTAGTCCATAGTTTCACCGTACCATCATCACTAGCAGAGGCGAGCATTTTGCCATCTGGACTGAAACTAACACTACTGACCCATTCATTATGTCCAACTAAAGTTTTCAGCAACTTACCTTGGCGGTTCCATAACTTTACCGTTTTATCTTTGCTACTAGAAGCAATAATTTGATTATTTGGACTAAAGCTGACACTCATCACATGATCGGTATGTCCTATAAGATTGATATTCTTGGAGGTAAAATGAGAGGAATGATAAGTTGTATTCCAATTCCAATCAACACAAACAGTTCCTATTGACCTTGGGAAACATCGTAGTCTACTAGGAACTTCTACTTGACTATCAAGGGTAATGTTAACCAAACTACGATATTTTTCTGACTCAAAAGACTGATGTGGCAGTAGGGAAAAATTTGTCGGAAAAAAGGGAATAATTTTGTGCAAAGAGACAAGACAAAAATTACCTACTCTCACAAAACAACTCAACTTACCAGCCAAATCATCTTTAATTTTTCCCTCTTCCCTGAAATATGATGTGCTTTTCTCATTCTTAAGAGACAAAACCTGATTATCTTTGTCATAAGGTTGCCAATGTTGAGGATCATCAAGCAATTCCCAGTTCCAGATTTTCTCTGGAGAATTGAAGTACCATAATTTTACTGTATTGTCATAGCCACCTGAAGCAAGTATCTGACCATCTGGGCTAAAACTTACACTTGCCACTCTATCAGTATGCCCTCTAAGAGTATTAAGTAACTTACCTGTACGACTCCACAGTTTAATAGTATTGTCTTGAGATGCAGAAGCTAAGATTTGACCATCTTGACTAAAACTCACACCAAGAACTCTGTGTTGATGTCCTTGCAAAATATTTAGAGAACTATTTTTAAGATTCCACAACTTAATAGTTTTGTCATAGCTAGCTGAAGCCATAGTTTGGCCATCTGGGCTGAAACTAACCTGAGTAACTGTATCTCCATGACCCGAAAAACTTTTCAAAAGGGTTCCATCTAGGTCCCAAATTTTAATGGTTTTGTCTGTACTGGAGGAAGCTATTGTTTTGCCATCAGGAGAAAAGTTAGCACTGATAACTTGTTTTTTGTGCCCACTTATTGTCTTTTTGAGAATTGGTCTGTTTCGCGAAAAACTCCAAATTTTGATTGTTTTATCCCTACTTGCTGTCACCAGACTTCTACCATCAGGAGAAAAATTAACACTGTAGACTGGGGCATTATAATTTCCATATCCATGTTTTAAGGTTGCCAAAAGTTTCCCATTGAGATTCCAGAACTGTACCGTCCCATTTTCATTAGCAGCAGCAATGATTTTTCCATTTGGACTAAAGCTAACCCATTGGATAACTGCTTTGGTTTTGATGGTTCTGAGTAATACACCTGTGTTGGTCCAAATTTTGATAGTTTTGTCTAGTGAGCCTGATGCTAATATTTTGCTATTGGGACTGAAGTTGACTGTTACTACTGGAGCACGATGACTCTTGAGAGATAGAGGTTCAATTTCTGGTTGCTGAAGATTCCAGATTTTAACTGTATGATCGTGGGAAGCTGAAGCTAGATATTTTCCATCTGAACTAAAGCTAATTCTGCTCACCTTATCTGTATGAGCTTTTAAAGTTTTTTGTAATTTGCCATCTCGACTCCATAATTTAATAGTTTTATCTGCACTAGCAGAAGCAATTAAGTTTCCTTCAGGATGAAAGATGACACTCCAAACTGCATTACTATGTTCTTCTAAATGGTTGTATTCGTTCACTTCATAAACTGCTTGCTGTAGAGAGGCTGCAATACGATATTCTGTATCATTTGATAGGTTATTTTCTACTAATAATTGTTTAATTTCTTGCCATTTTTGACCTGCTCTGATACTTTCTATCAGAGCATCAAATTTATAACCTGAGAAAAATAATGCTTCTGAAACAGCAGTCATACTATTAATATCTGCCCGATGTTTTTCAGCAGTTGCTATAGGTGGCTACATTTGGATAGAATTCTGAAAGAAAGGA
>NZ_JAAHGT010001128.1 GCF_010672385.1 Okeania sp. SIO2F4 | reverse complement strand
GCAGAAGTAATTATGATAGACCCGGAGAGCCAAAAGGAAAATTACGCAAGGGTGGTACCGGTCCTAAAGATTACCCAAGGTCATCTGAAGATTGGGAAACTTCTGTAGAGCCAGAAAATAGACGACCTCGTTCTCGCAGTCGGGAGAATTTTGCTGATGCCAATGGGCAGGAAAATAGACAACCTCGTTATAGTAGTCGAGATAGTTGGGAGAGTGCAACTAATGAAGAAAGAGTATCCCGTAGTCGTAGTAGTCGGCCTACTCCCATAGCAAGTTATTCAGAAGAAAGACCTTCTAGAACTAGGAAAGTTCGTCCTTCAGAAGCATCATCTCCTGGAAAAGAAGTGACACCTACAGATTATGTGGAGTATACCCCTATGGACTCTGCCGATCCTGATGTTGATGGTTCGACAAACTCTTAATACCAGTAGGAATGAGGCGGGGATAGTTATTTTGATTGGTATTTCATTGGGAAAGTAAAGATGAAAATTCCTAGTTTCCTCATTCCTTATATTTTTTCTGTAGCTGAATTTCACTTTAGTAAGGTGTCGTTTAATAACTGTTAGATAGTAAACTGTAAAAAATTAAAAGACTTTACTTTTGCTGATTATTAGTTACTGAAAAGCTAGGTTAATAGGAAGATTCATGACTCAAAATTAGTGAGTGAATTTACAAGCAAAGATTAAGACAGCGTATTGGCTTAATCTTCGATATGTTCGGTGGGTTACGGCAGTATAGTTAAGAGTTTGGTTCGCGACTCATAAGTATTGCCACCAAGTCAAGTCGGCAATAGGCGCAACATGAAAAGCGTTTGCGGTAGCATTCCAATAGGAAAGCTTTGCGGAACGCAAAACCCACCCTCAGCCTCGATTTAATATTCCTTTAACAAACAGTATATTAGTATAACAAATACTGAGAAATATAGCTGAGTCATTTAGGTCTAGATTATGATTTAGTTAAAGCTCACAAAGAAGGAAAAATCACAGAGAAACCCAGGATAATAAAATATAAAAGAAAAAAAAGTAATGGCTACAGTTAGTTATTCACTGGTAGACATGAAGAATCAAATGCAATTAAATTAAAGTAGGATTAGGCAATACGTTGTAAGCATTGGTTGAGTAAGAATATCTTCTACATTCATAAGTATTGGAATCCAAATTTTGCCTATGGCTGAAATTATTGAGATTTGATGAGTTTAATAAATCCTAACTTATTTAGACAAAAGAATTATTCTCAGGTAGATTAATAAGTAGTTTAGAGCAGCAACAAAGTTCAATATAAATTGAATAAAAATTGTATTCATCACTAATACCAGGCGTGATAAATTTTTGCTACAAATAGTTACTGCTGCTTAGGAGTCAAGTAGGAAATATGTCGAATTTGCGACCTATAGTCAGGAAGAATAGAATCTAAAATCTAACTATTTTTTCTTTTTATGTTGAGTCTCTATTTTTACTCCAAGATAGATTCAAATAAAGTTATTTGATGGCTCAAGCTTATTTGTAATATTATTTTTTTTCACGCTTGGTATAACTAAAAAATTAGTTATCTAAATTAATTCCACAAGCAACAATGAATGTCAAACTTTTGCAAAAAGCTACATCAGGAATATTAGTAGTAGGTATAGGAGTAGGTGCAAATTTAACTAATTTTTCTGCCGTCAATGCTCAAATAAGACCAGATAAAACCATAAAAATTCGGCACAAAAATCAAACAGAATCAATACTTGCTCTTAGTATAGAAGAACAAACTAATATTCGTGTTTATCAACGAGCAAATCAAGCTGTAGTCTCCATAGATACAGATAAAACAAACGGTAGCGGTACAATTATCTCTGCCGATGGAATGGTATTAACTAATGCTCATGTTGTCTCCCAAGGTGGTATAGTACAAATCACTTTAGCAGATGGAAGAAAAGTTAAAGCAGATGTCATAGGCTTTGGTGAAAAAGGTTTAGACTTAGCAGTTCTAAAAATTAGAGGAGAAACAAACCTTCCGATCATTAGAATAGCTCGTCCTGGTTATACAAAAGTAGGTCAGCGAGCTTTTGCCATAGGCAATCCTTTTGGTAGATTTCAAGGTACTCTTACTGTAGGAATAGTTAGTCGTATAGATCGAGAAAGAGGCTTGCTCCAAACAGATGCAGCGATTAATCCAGGCAACTCTGGGGGACCATTATTGAATAGTGCTGGAGAACTCATCGGTGTTAATACTGCTATATTTACTCGTGGTCAATTAGGGGGTAACATTGGTATTGGCTTCGCCATATCTATAGATAGAGTCCCGGAGTTTCTCACGGCAGTTCGAGAAGGACGAGCACCTTTAGTCGCTCAACAGCAAGCTGCGATGTTTGATGAACAGCTTGCTAAACAATTAGAGCTTAATGCTTTAATAGAAGTAAAAGGAAATTTAGATCGAGAATCTAATGTATTACCTGTAGACAATAGTTATTATGATCTTTACGCTTTTGAAGGTAAAGCAGGTCAAAAAATTTCTATTGATATGAGCAGCAACCAAATAGATTCCTACTTAATTTTATTAAACTCAAACGATCAAGAATTGGCTCAAGATGATGATAGTGGTGGAGAGAAAAATGCCAGAATTATAATTACATTACCAGAGGATGGAACTTATAAGTTATTAGCAAATTCTTATGAAGCAGGAGAGTCAGGAGAGTATCAGTTGAAAATTGAGGCAATTTCACCTAGAATTAGACCTTTCTTTGAACGAGAAAGGATAAACTATTATAGATAAATTGTCTAAAATATTCTCTAGA
>NZ_JAAHGT010001127.1 GCF_010672385.1 Okeania sp. SIO2F4 | reverse complement strand
CTTGTATATAAGCTGACGCTTGAATTCATAAAAACCACAATCTGCTATGGCACTTGCTAGTTTATGATCTCTTGGTCGATTGGATATGGCGCACTTCGGAGCGGCTCTGCATTCTTCGGGAGACCTCGCCATCCCATCCTACGGAATGCTCCGCTTTCCGACCGCTTTTTGAGCATTCCACTTACATTTAAGTCTTCTATCACTATGGTGCTGTGGTTTTTAGCTAACCATGTTGTGACTTTATGTAGTGCATCTGCTCTGATATCTGCTACTGCTTGGTGCGCGTTCCGCAAGCGAGCTGTCGTCGTCGCGGGGTCGCATCCGCTTTTTTATGAATTTTGGCTAGTTTTTTGATAGCTTTGGCTCTGTTTTTCAATCCTGGCTCTTTTTTGTTAACACGCCTTTGATAACGAGTTCGTCGTTTTTTGGCTTCCTTATAGGCTTTAACATTAGCAAAGAGCGTTCCATCACTACAAGTTGCTAGAGTATTTATACCCACATCTACACCGATAACAGCTCGTTTGCTTGGTGCGCGTTCCGCAAGCGAGCTGTCGTCGTCGCGGGGTCGCATCCGCTTTTCGGAGTCGGTTTGGACTCACATTCATACCTAAAGCTAATGTACCAATCACCTGTGCGTTTAGATATTATCACATTTTTCACTCTGCAAGAAGGTAAGATTTCATAAGTTTTTACTATTCCTATTCTGGGTAATTGTATGTAATTTCCTTGAATAATTTTAATACTACCTTCTAAATAGAAATTGTCTTTTTTCCCCTTTTTCTTAAACTTAGGAAATCCACGTTTGGGAATAGTTAAAAAGTTTTTAAATGCCCTCTATAAATCTCTTAATGCCTGTTGAGGGGCACATTTTGAGACTTCATAATACCAGGATTTTTGACTTTTAACGTCAGCAACCAAACGTCTATGTAAAGTGATAGCACTAGGCCGTTTTTTAGTTTGCTGATACTCGCTGGTACAATAGGCTAATCCCCAATTATAAGCAGTCAGGAGCTACACCTGCGTGCGCAAGCAAGTATTGTTTTTTGGTAATTGTTAACTTTTAACTTGGTCTTGATTGATTGCATTTGAACACGAACACCATGAAAAAAAGTCTTTGATTGTTTAAGGATAATTTAAATGTATGATAGCAGATAATCAGCAGTTTTTCAAGATTTATTAACATTTGTTCAACTTTGTCCAATTATTTGGCTTCAGTAGTCAACCCTTAGGAAATGAATTCAAAAGAGGGAGCGTTTAAAATAGAGCCAATATCAACCCCCACAAAAGTAGCAATTATATCGTCATTAAACAAAAGCAAGCCATTGTTACCAGCATCATTGCCAAAACCATAACCCCCTAGATCATCTGCATTGAGTCGGATTAGATCTACATTTACCTGAAAATCCTGAATGACTGCAATGTCACTATCAGCATTGCCGCTATAAAAAACACTACTCTCGTCCCCAAGCACAAAGGTGTCTTCATCATCACCGCCGACTAAAATATCAACTTCAACAACTCCTACACCGCCAGTACCTCCCATGAGAATGTCATTGCCTTCACCCCCGTCGACAGTGTCAAATCCTTCACCCCCGTTGAGATTGTCATTGCCATCTTCACCGAATAGTTGGTCATTGCCTGTTTCACCATCAAGGTTGTCATCACCGCTAGGAGAACTATTGTTGCTGCCACCCCAAAGACTATCGTCACCGCTGCCTCCTCCGATATTGTCATTGTCTTCTTCACCGAATAGTTGGTCATTGTCTGGACCACCATCAATATCGTCATCGCCTCTGCCGCCGATTTGGGTGTCATTGCCATCGCTCCCAAAAAGGCTGTCATTGCCACCTCTCCCGAAGTGTAGGTCATCACCCTCGTTATCTAATAGCTGGTCGTCGCCTTCGCCCCCATCGAGAATGTCATCGCCTCTGCCGCCGATTTGGGTGTCATTGCCTTCCCCGCCATCCAGTGTATCCGAGCCATTTCCCCCGGTGAGAAAATCATTACCGCCCTCACCGAAGATCTCGTCATTACCATTGTCACGAGCACCATCTCCTATGATTTGGTCATCACCATCACCCCCGTAGATGGTGTCACTGCCAGCATTGCCCAAGAGTTGGTCGTTACCATTGGAAACTCCGTCCCCATCTCCAAAGATCAGGTCATCCCCGGCGTCCCCTTTGATGAAGTCAATGCCGGCAAAACCAACTAAGGTATCGTTTCCGCTACGAGCGATTATATTATCGTCTCCTCCATAAGCGAGAACTAAATTATCTTCTGAATTACCTCTAGGGATGAGCAAAAAGTCGTTTCCATCAGTTCCTTCTATCGTAGCCATGATATTTATATTTATCTCCTAAAATTATATTTCTTAGATGCTACTTAAGGGGTGCATCCCTGTTTTTATTTTTCAACAAAAGAATAACTGTCATTGCGTAGCTTACTTCCCGCAGGGTGGAAGAACGACGAAGCAATCCCATTATGTTCTTCTTAGTGAGAGATTTTGCGATTGCTTCACTCCAGCTTTCAGCAACTTTGAGCCCATTCATTTTCAGATTTTTGCCAAGTTTTCAGCTCCTGATGGATTTAATTAAGCAGGGGAAAACTTGACAAAGCCATTGAGAATCCCAATCTCGAAGCAATCAAATTGGAATTAGCCAACAGCAGCAATTGATTTGCTGAAGGATTCCGAACTGTAGTCAGTAGCTTGAGCACCAGTGTCGGTAATGGTCTTAGTATTGTAACCATAAGCATCAGCTATCGCTTGAGCTTCAGC
>NZ_JAAHGT010001126.1 GCF_010672385.1 Okeania sp. SIO2F4 | reverse complement strand
CCATGACTAGGTTTCCTCGCCAGGTTCCGAGCGCTTGCGCCTGACGGTGACGCGGGGTATGACCGCAGTTTTAAAGGTGCGTCTATCGGCTAGATAGCTAGGCTTTTAGAGCGGTTGAATACCTTTGCCCTCGCTCAACAATAACAAAGAGTCCCCCTAAAAGAGAGACTCTTTAAACCCAATTTTCCGGTAAATATTCTCCAACGACAAAGAATTAGACCTGCCCTTTGAGGGGGACTTTTGCTTTGATTATGTAGCAGAAAATATACTATAATATATATGGTTGTCTTCCGACAACTCTCCTACAGATGCTAACGCGTTTCATGTCGGCGACAGCAGAAAAGCGAAAGCGAAAGCCAAACGGAAACTCTAAAAGGATGCGGAGGAAAGCCTCAGACTAACCCATTAGATCAAACCTCAACCCACCGAAAGCTAAAATCTCCTTAGTAATCTCAGCGTCTAATAGTCGTAGAATATCTCAAGAAGAACTACTGCGTCTACTACGTCTACTCTGGCGAGAACGGGTTGATATATCGTATTCTAGTACCGCACCTATTCCAAACAGAATTGCAGTAAACACAAAGAATACTTCCAATAAAGCTCCACTTTCATAATCTCCTTGAGCATAAGAATCTGCCCACTTAAAATACATATCAGCAATGTATAGCGAAAATGTAGCAGCAGCAATCATACGCCAGGACTGAGAAAAACGCCCCCCCCAAAAGGCCAGAAGCAAAGCTGTGGCAATAATTAGTAAAAATACATCGGCAATAATATAAAATAAGTTCACACTATAGGCAAAAGGTTCTAACTTCTCGTCTATAGCAACAACCCAAGATGGAGCAAAATTAGCTGATACCTCTTCTATTTCTTCTATATCTACTTCTGCCAAAGCTGTAGAATCTGGGCTAGACAATAGGCCAAAAATTGAAGGGTCAGCCACCCAAATAGCCAAAGCAATTCCTGCCACTGCTACTCCAGCCAAAACCCCCCACTGCCAAAATTCTAGATTTAGTCGCTTGGAAGTTACAGCTAAAGTCATACCCCAACCCAAGAATATGTAGGAAATAACATAGAAAACATCTGCCATTGAGACATCAGGATCTAGTTCCCAGAGTAATTCCCAGCAACCAAACACAACACCACCAATAAAGTAAAATAACAATCCTAAACCAATACCCATCCAAACATTACTACCACTAACCATTTGAGGACTTTGCCAGTTTCTTAAGCAAACTATAGAGGCTAGTAAGTAAGCTCCTAGTTCAAATATATAAGTGCCAATAGAGTACCACTCTGGTAATTCTTCCCCAGGCAAAGGTACACTAAATAGTAGGAAAAATAATAAGGCTACTACACCCCAGACAAGACCTGTAATTACAATAGTCTGGGCTGAAAATAAGGACTTAGTAAGGGTAGATGATTTTTCTGAAGTGCTGCTCATAGGAATATTCTCATCAAGCGTTACTTTTAATAAGACCTCGCCCTTAAGGGCGGGGTTTAGATCAACATTTTATCCCCAATGCTCAACACTTTTAGTTCTCTTTTCAGATTTATCAATGGTATTTTAAGAAGGGAAAAATAGATTGATAAAGTCAAAAAAATAGTGCTAGCTCCAGGGTTTTATTGGCCAGGAAATCGATACTTTGTCATTGAAATTATTAATTAACATCAATAACAAAGTATCGATCAATATTATCTCTATTAATCAAAATAAAAATTGATTGACTATGCTATTTTACATGCTGTTTAAACATATTAAATACAATTTTAAATCAAACTTATTATCTAGCAACGTTTTATTTTAGCTCGACCAAGATCAATCTTTTGCTTTAATCAAGAAGTAATGCTTCTATTGGCAAGCTCTTGAAATTACTTAATTGCCCATTTTTTACCTTCAGGAAATTGATTCAGCCAAGCCATAAACTGAGTTCTCTCTGAACTAGGCATAGGTTCTATGATTTCATCAATACCTTCAGCAAAATTGGAATTACCAAAATATTCTTCTCCTAAACGATAGACTTCTTGTAATAAAGTATAAAGGTGAACTTCTCGCCAGGAAGGTAGTTGTAATTTTTTTACAGGATCGACAGTTAATAAAGCATTAATTGCATCGGGAGAATCTGTATTGGGAAAGTTTCTCTGCTTAAGAACTTTGCTAAAATCCTTGTAAAATGATTTTGCCTGTCTATTACCTAATAAATCCTCTACATCAAAGTAAACTGCTTGTATCAGCAACAAACAACCCTGAATATAAGCAGTAGCAACAGCTTCCCCCTCTTTTGAGTCCTCGCTGCTAAGTTGCTCCAAGCGAATTTTACCCCAAACACTATATCGCTCAGGCTCCTCTAGTAAAACACAAGCTTTACCATGATTATCTGTTAAATCCCGCCAGAAAGCCCTCGCTTCTTCGGCTTGCTCTGCCTGAAAGACATTGATCAAGCGAAAAGTTTGTCCTTGATAATTAAGAATAGGGATTTGTTGATCCCGCTTTGGGTGTGGAATACTTGTAATTTCAACATCTTGCCTTTTCAGAATAAACATGACACTTTAATTAGACTCCCATCATCACCTGGGGTACTTTTGGTGTAATTGTAATCCCTCTAGCATAGATTTATTTTAAATATGGGATGATTTTCAATAAAACTATAGGCATTTTGGGAAACACATTTTAAAGCTAGATATTTAGTTGGCGTTGCTGAGTGGTAATGATTTTTAGATTAAGTATCAACGCAAAACATAAGTTTTTCAATTTTACCTTCAGCTACTTACCATTACA
>NZ_JAAHGT010001125.1 GCF_010672385.1 Okeania sp. SIO2F4 | reverse complement strand
GATGCTTTTTATCTTAAAAGGTAGTTTTTTATAATACTTAGGCGATGTGCAACTTTCTACGGAATAATCAGCGTTTCTGGGTCAAGAGCGGAAAGTCTGGTTCTCACAACTCCCTAAATTTCCTCGGTTGGAAAAAGTTGCACACGGCGTTTTATTTAGTAATAAAAGGTGATGGATGCAAGGGTAAAATTTTCCTGCCGTTAATTTTTTCTGGTACTTTACAAGATGAGATTTTTTTCTAAATTTTAGCACTCGATTTTATACCTCTTCAAAGGATGCAAGAGTCAAACCTTTGTGCCGTTAATTTTTTCTGGTGCTTCACAGGATGAGATTTTTTCTAAATTTTAGCACTCGATTTTATACCTCTTCAAAGGATACCAGGGTCAAACCTTCGTGCCGCTAATTTTTTCTTACTGGTGGTGCTTCAGAAGATGAGATTTTTTTCTAAATTTTAGCGATCGCTTCCTTATTTTTTTGTTCAACAAAAAGTCATATTTAATAATCAGTTTAATAATATTAGTAAACAATATCATAATTTTTTTAGGAATGCAAGAGTCAAACCTTCCTGCCGTCAATTTTTCCTGGTGCTTCACAGAATGAATATTTGTAGAGGAAATTGAATCTAAACTACTATTTTTCCAAGATACACCTGTTCATATAAAGCGAGATTCTATTTTATAGAACCCATTTGCTATCTTGACCTTGATTTATAATTTTGAGGCATAAAGTCGTTTATAGAAATTAAGCAATAGGAGAGTGGAAAAATATTCCAATACTCAAAGATGATAAATATCCGCAGAATATCCGCATCTTCTCAATCTATTTTTGGTATATTCTAAAAATTTTAGAGGCACTCTGTCAGTGGATTGAAGCAATAATTGAAAAATACTTTAATACACCCAATCTCCCAATCTCCCAATCCCCCCTATCTTCCCCTCTATCTTGATAAGATTGCCAATAAGATGAAAACATCGCCTCCGGAACGACTCCAAGTTGTGATGGAGAAAAAATTAACACAGAAGGATAAATTATGAGCGATTCAATTATCAAATTAGTCAATGACCTACCCACTGGTGGTATTACAGTTTCAGCATTACGCGCTTTAGATTTCGTAGTTCCCGGAGAATGGAATAATTTAGTAGGTTTTGAAAATACAGTTCGTGAAATTACTGGGGAAGAAAAATCCAAAACAATTCAAAAAATTAGCGAACGTGCTTTGTGGATATATAACGATGAATCTCAAGGATATCAAGACGCTATCTGGACTTACCAAAGTCTAGATAAAGCTGATGCTGCTTTAGGTGCAGCAGCAATGGCAAATAAAATTGGCGAAAAAATCTCTTTCCTGAGTTTCCTGAATAAGTTAACCCCATCAGCAGATAAAACTCAAGCAATAGATTTATCCATCAAAATAGTGGCAGAGTTGGTTGCTTTCTGCAAATTAAATGGAATGCCAACAATGGATAGTTTAGGGGATTTTTCCGCAGCTTTGGCAGAAGAATATAGTGGCCCATCTTTGATGCGAATGGTTGCTTTGGTCTGTTTCGACGGGTTGATTCCCCTAGGACCTGATTTTGTTAATCGTGTGGGAGATATTATTGGGGGAATGAGTTCTGCTGGTCTGCAACAAAATCCTTTATTTCAGAGGGTAAATAATTTAATTCCTGGTGATAGTACCCAGGGTAAACTTGATTTTATTGGTAATAGTTTTGATGCGGTTAGGGGTTGGATGAGTAATTTAGTTTCGTCGCGAGGATTAGACCCTGAAATGATTATTAATAGCTTGCAAAATTTTGTAGAAATTGCTGATGATAAGTTGGATTATTTGGCAGCATTTATTGATTTGACGACTAATTATTTTGAGCATACTGGTACTCAAACTGTAGCTCGTCGTTTGATTCTGCAAGCTGCTGAGGAAGTTTAAAAAAAGTCATTAATCAAAGTAGGTTGGGTTGAGGAAACGAAACCCAACATTACATTTAAAGGTTATAGTTATCTTGTAGGTTAGAAGCATCTTTATTATTGTTTTTGTTGGGTTGCGCGATCGCTTAACCTAACCTACTGGACTGACGTTAATTCATCAACATAGGTCTCGCCAACTCTCCCCGTGTCAATCAATTCTTGGGTAGTTCGAGTCGGAAATGCCACATCTTCATGGCTACTAAAACCAAGGGGGAAACCAAACTCATCCATCCAATCATCTACATGGACGTGAGGTGTACTACTTTGAGGTGGTTTTGACCTGAATGTTAAACCATCACTTCTGGAGCCGTCTCCAATGTTGATTCCATCCGCATCAAAGTAAGTCCCAGACTGGAGTATCTGCTTTGTTTGGGCATCAAAATTGAAGTTAACACCTGCATCTAAATGATTATCAGTATAGGTTCTCAAAAGATTGCCTTGAGGATCGAAAAATGAGACATTGAGAAAATCTAAGTCATTGGTTCGGACAATTCCATCAGTGTAACTTTGGGTTTCGTCATAGCTAAACAAACCTGTAACTCTAAAGCCAGCAATTTGACCAGTCCAATCAAATTGAAAAGTAATAGCCTTAGCTACGGTAGAAATAAGGATGCTTAATGCCGTACTTAGAGTAATAACGGCTGTTTTGAAATAATGATACATAAGTATATAGCTTGAATCTTGTTTACTTTTGACATCTCCAGGGGTTGAAACACCCTGGATTCTGCGGTTAACCCACCGCTTAGGGGATAAATCCACATTTGCTTCAAGCCTGAAGGGCAGACTTCTAAGCTTCTCGGCATAGACTATTATCTAG
>NZ_JAAHGT010001124.1 GCF_010672385.1 Okeania sp. SIO2F4 | reverse complement strand
CTTATCGGGAGAAAATTTATTATTGGGTCTCGGTTTAGGATTAAGTTTCTTTGGCTTGATTCTAGATGGGATGGCTAATAGGATCTTTAGTATCGGATCTCTGACTTTTCCCCTAATTCTTTGTGGCCTATTAACTGTAAGTTTAGGGTATTGGGCTATACCTATACTAAGAAAGCTGAAAGCTGGACAAATAATCCGGGAGGATGGCCCCCAAGCCCACCTACAAAAAGCTGGGACTCCAACTATGGGAGGCATATTTTTTGTACCAGTGGGAGTAGCGATCGCCCTGATATTGTCGAGATTTCACCCAGATGTAATAGCTGTATCTTTACTTACTCTAGCTTATGCCTTTATTGGTTGGCTAGATGATTGGCAAATTTTGCAACGCAGGTCTAATAAAGGAATATCTCCGAAAATGAAACTGGCTTTGCAGATTGGTTTTGCTGTTATATTCTGTGGATGGCTAGCATGGAGTCAGCCTAGCACGATTACTAATATTGCTTTACCTTTTGGTCTAGAATTATCTTTGGGATTGCTATTTTGGCCTCTGGCAGGTTTTGTTTTAGTTGCTGAAAGTAACGCTACAAATCTTACTGATGGTGTTGATGGGTTAATGGGGGGTTTGGGAGCGATCGCTTTTTTAGGATTAGGAGCTTATTTAGCCCCTACTTCTTTAGAGCTAATGATTTTCTGTGCTTGCATGAGTGGTAGTTGTCTTGGTTTTGTTGCTCATAATCGTAATCCTGCTAAAGTGTTTATGGGTGATACGGGTTCTTTAGCTTTGGGTGGTGGTTTAGCAGCAGTTGCTTTACTGACTAATACTCTCTGGGTACTTTTAATTATTAGTGGAATTTTTTTGATAGAAACTCTTTCTGTAATTGCTCAAGTGAGTTATTACAAAGCAACAAAAGGTCATGATGGAGTAGGTAAACGGTTATTTAAAATGGCTCCTTTTCATCATCATTTGGAACTATCGGGTTGGTTAGAAACTCAAGTGGTAGGAACTTTTTATTTAGTTAGTTCAATTCTAGTTAGCTTCTGCTTATTACATTAGACTTCTTGCAGAAGTCCGGGAATAGGGAATAGGGAATAGGGAATAGGGAAATGAAATTGTTTATTTCAGATTTTGAATTGATTTAATAAAAAATTTTGCAAGATGTCTATTAGTCATTGAAAATTTTAACAACTTCCTTGAGCGGATAAAATGACAAAAGTTTCTGTAGTTATACCAATTTATAATGGTGAGAAAGACTTGCCAGAGTTGATAGAATGTCTGCGATCGCAAACTTATTCTGCCGACCAAGTAGAATATTTACTGGTAGATAATAATAGTAGCGATCGTAGTAGTTCGATTATTCAAGCAGCAGCAGAGTCAAAGGAAATTACGATTCGCCCACTGGCAGAAAATCAGATTCAAAGTTCTTATGCTGCTCGTAATGCTGGTATTCGGGCAGCTAATAGCGAAATACTTGCTTTTACTGATGGCGACTGTCGCCCCCAACCCCAATGGTTAGAAAATTTAATTCAGCCATTTTCTGACTCTAATGTTGGTCTTGTCGTTGGGGAAATACTTGCTTTACCGGGTGATAGTTTATTAGAAAAATATGCTGACAAACAAGAGACTCTTTCCCAAAAACATACTTTAGCTCATCCATTTTGCCCTTATGGTCAAACTGCTAACTTAGCTATTAGAAAGCAAGCATTTGTAGAAGTAGGATTATTTCGTCCTTACTTAACAACAGGTGGAGATGCTGATATTTGTTGGCGGATTTTACGAAACACATCTTATCAGTTTAAGTTTGCAGAAAAAGCGATAATTAAACATCGACATCGTTCAACTTGGAAAGATTTACAAAGTCAATGGCGCAGGTATGGAAAGTCAAATAAATATTTGCATGAACTCCATGGCATTGATTTAATGAGAGAGTTGAAGACTAAAGAATATGTGTATCGTTTGAGTAGATGGTTATTAAAAGAGTTACCCCTAACAACAGTTAAAATAATATCAGGTAAAGCAGAGGTAGTAGAGTTATTTAATACTCCTATTGGTTTGCTAAATGGTAGGGCAAGAATTATGGGTCAAAAAGAAGCAAAATTATCAGAAAAATCGCGACAAATTGATAGGTTTTAGTTAGGTTATATACATATCAAAGTATTTTGTGTTGAGAATCTAGCAATTTATAATTTTCCGAAAAATCTACTCAAATTTACCATAATAGTATATTTTTACTAGGGAAAGTGATGCTTTTTATCTTAATACCAAGTGTGAAAAAAAATTTTACAAAACTGAGTTGATATAATTTCTCTTTAAATCCCCATAAATAAAGGTTTTAGGGAAAAGCTTAACAGGGGGTAATATTATGTTCGGTTAAATAGTTATTATAATTAAAGTTCGTAGTATAGCTCTCAGCCCTATCTAAAGTTCTGGCTGAGAGCTATACTACAAGCAAAAACTTTATTATAAGTGATTATCTGAACATGATATAAAAGAAAATTGGAAGATGCTCTCTACAGAGAGAATAAAATTTTTAGGCGTTGCTGAAATCAGATATGAAACTGGTGAGTGAGTAAATATTAATAGTAAGTAAAAAAGCTGTTTTAACTATTAATAATTAACTACCAACTACTGACTACTGACTACTAAAAATAAGACAATCATAGTGAACAATTTGTATTACTATAGATATATGGTGGAAAATTTGTTAACCTCAAGAAAAATTTGGAAACTACAGCTACATAGTCTTATTTGAATGGATATTATGATAGGATTACATTAGAGA
>NZ_JAAHGT010001123.1 GCF_010672385.1 Okeania sp. SIO2F4 | reverse complement strand
CCGCTTTTCCCCTATCCAAGGGGAGGCAGAGTAAGCTGAATTATTTAATTAATAATTAATAATTGTTAATTATTCGGTAAAAAAATCAGGATTAGAAGTTTTAGAGGTTGTTGAAAAATATCAAAATTTGATGGTACTGGGTAAACTGAGGTCAGGAAAAACTACTTTTCTCAAGTGGCCAGCAATTAAGTGTAATAATAATGAAGATAATTTTTTATCCGATAGATTACCAATTTTTATTACCTTAAAACAATTATCTGATGATGAGAAATTAGATAACAAAAACTTGGATTTTTTAGATGATTTTTTCACAAAATAGTTTTTGGGAATCTGTTAAAAAGAGGAATTAGAAAAAATACTAGGTTGGGGAAAAGCTTTTATTTTATTAGATGGGTTAGATGAAGTCGTGCCCGCAAAAAAAAGCCAAGCAACTTGCTCAATGTATTCAAGATTTTGCTAATAGCATTAGATATTATCAAAATCAATTTATTATTGGCTGTCGAATTGCTGTTCAAGAATATAGGTTTCAGGGATTTGATTATATTGAAGTAGCTGATTTTAATGAAATACAAGTCAAAAGTTTTCTCGAAAATTGGTTCGTAGGAGTTGATAGTAATTCTCCATAAAATGGTATGACAAATGCTAAACAATTCTTAGAAAAAATCCGGCTTCCTGAAAATAAACAGATTCGATAATTAGCTGTTACACCAATATTATTCAATCTTGCTTGTGTAGTTTTTCAGGATAGGTCAGACTTTCCATCAAAACGTTATAAGTTACATGAAGAAGGATTAGATATTCTCCTGAGCCAGTGGGATGAAAAAAGAGGAATTCAAGTGGGATACTTTTCCCGGGCAAAAGTTTATTTTTATTAGAAAAAAAGTTGTGGTGAGCATTGTATCATACCCGACTTAGGGGATGTTAGTACATCTGCTTCAACAGACTTACAAGGTGATTTTGTAGTCGATAAAAGATTGGAATATTTCATACCCATTGCCAAAAACAATATACCTAATTTAAAGAAGTTATGGGAAAAAGAAAAAGGTAATTCATGGTGGAAAGACATTCTATAGTCGTGGAATTTACTGGCAGGCTCTCAAATCCAAGAAGTATTTTTTCAGATCGTACACCTCAATAATTTAAGTTGTACGAAAAATATTATTATGCCAATAAATTTCTTATTGATTTGCTAAATACTAATTCCAATGTTAGTGCTGAAGTCTGTGAAAAAATAGAATAAACTATCCTGATTCCCCCTAGAAGAAATAGCAAAATTGAAACAACAATACCGCCCTAATAAAACCTAAAAAAAATCTCCAGTAAGACATCGGAGCCAGTAATTGGTTAACATTCTTGACTAACAATATATTGTTGTGCTTAAATAATTTCAGGCATCTATAAAATTGGGAAATTCAAGATTTGACAAATCTGGATATTTTTAGCAATTTACCAACTATTGAAACCGAACGAATCATTTTGAGAAAAATGTCTCTCAAGGACGCAAAAGATATGTTTGAATATGCTCAAGATTCACAAGTTTCAAAATATACAGGTTGGTATACTCATAATTCTATTCAAGATACTAAATTGTTTTTACAATATACAATTAATAATTATAAGAATAATGAGGTTTCTAACTGGGGTATTGTTCACAAAGCAGAGCAAAAACTTATTGGTACTGCTGGATTTATTGACTGGAATCTAGAAGACGCTAGGGCAGAAATTGGTTACACTTTGTCTCGGAAATATTGGGGAAAGGGTTATATGACTGAGGTGGTTAATGCTATTATTTATTTTGGGTTTAGAACGATGATTTTAAACAGGATTGAAGCTAGATGTGTAATTGAAAATATAGCTTCTGCTAGGGTAATGGAGAAAGTAGGAATGAAATATGAGGGTATTCTGCGGGAATGTATGTTGATCAAAGGAAAATATCGGGATTTGAAAATTTATTCGATTCTCAAAGAGGAATTTTCTGCTAAAAAATACGATTATCCTATTAAAATATCTACTAGGGTATGTGGCTTTCATCAATTTTAAATAATGTCTGCTTCGGCTCGTGCTTAATGTAAGTATTTAGCTATTAATAGTGAGTATATAGCAATATGAAATGATTTGTGAAAAAACTATAAAATATTACAACATAAGCACGGATTACTATAATAGTTTAGACTAGGAAATGTTTGTCCAACTATTCTATTTTCCCTATTCCCTATTCCCTATTCCCTATTCCCTATTCTACTATTTTATTTGACAAAAAATGACAACTGAAACTACTGAAACTCAAGTACTTAATTCTAATTATTGTCTAATTTCTCCAGCTATTCCTGAGAATGCTTTACCAAAATATTCTCCTCTAAAATTGGGTATTCTAGCTTCTGGTAATGGGAGTAATTTTGAGGCTATTGCAGAAGCAATAAATAATCAAAAATTAAATGCTCAAATTCAGGTAATGATTTATAACAATCCTGGAGCTAAGGTTATATCTAGAGCAGAAAAGTGGAGTGTTCCATCGGTATTATTAAATCATCGAGAATACAAAAAACGAGAAGAATTTGATAGCAAAATTGTCAAAATTTTACAAGAATACGATGTAGAGTGGGTGATTATGGCTGGTTGGATGCGAATTGTCACTAAAGTTTTAATAGATGCTTTTCCTAATCAAGTTATCAATATCCATCCTAGTTTATTGCCTAGTTTCAAAGGGATAAAAGCAGTTGAACAAGCTTTAGAAGCTGGAGTTAAAATAACTGGTTGTACAGTACATTTAGTAGATGTAGAAGTAGA
>NZ_JAAHGT010001122.1 GCF_010672385.1 Okeania sp. SIO2F4 | reverse complement strand
GTTGTGGGGAACCCAAACTGACTAATTCAGCCACAGTCAAAGGAAAACTCCGGTCAAAAAGTAACTTCTGGGGAATATAAGCAATTTTCTGCCAGTGTTTTCCTAAATCTTTTATTTGTCTACCAATAATTTCTACATAACCAGACTCATAAGAAATTAAACCTAATATTGCTTGAATTAATGTGCTTTTTCCAGCGCCATTAGGTCCGATTATTGCCGTATTACTGCCAGGAAAAATTTGAAATGATACAGATTCTACTGCTTTATATTTTCCTCTCACTACAGTCATATTTTGTACATTGATTACTGGGATATTTTTGTTGATTGGTACTACTTTCACTAACAAACTTCCTCTAAACTTTTTAAATTATTTTTCATCACATTCAAATAATGTTGTAGGTCTAAAAAGACACTATTTATCAGGTCTAATATCAAATTCGGTTATCAAAGGCTGATTTTTTAAAATCCTCTCTAACCATCTCCCTATCTCCCAAAAATAGTAATTTATAAACCAGATTTAGTCTAATTTTTAGACTTATTGTCATTTAAAATAATAATGAAACACTTTTTTATAAAGTAAATGAACAAGCAAAGATTAAGATAGGGTATTGGCTTAACCTAAGGTATGTTCGGTGGGTTAAGGCAGACTGTTAAGAGTTGATTTTCTCACCATAAGTATTGCCACCTAACCCACCCTACTCCTACATTTAATATTCCTTTGACAAACAGTCTATTAGTTTAAATCCTTGTTATAACAAAAAAACTCGTCTCAATATAAACTGAAATTACTCTATCATTAAATCAAGTGAATTTCAGCTCATTCAGCAATTAGCAATTAATAATTACTTCTCCCTTTTAGGGAGAGGATTGACTAAAAGCAAAAAAATTATTTTTTTACCCTATGGGGGGAGGCTTTAAACCAAGGTATTTAATTATTAATTATTCATTATTCAGTAACGTATATTTGTGGCGGGCAAGATGCCCGCACTACAAAGTTAGACTTGAGCAATTAGGATAAATATTTGGCAGGCTAAACAAAAACTACAAACAAAGACTTTTTTATAACTAATTACCAGCAAACATAGCTTCCCCAGAAGGAGCATATAATAGTCAACATTCAGCTATTAGCTGTCAACTCTCAGTAATAATACTTCTGCAAAATTAATTACCGATAAATTGTTGTCTAAAGCCTCCCCTTTTAAGGGGAAAAAGCGGTCGGCAAGCGGAGCAGTCCGTTAGGATGGGATGGCGAGGTTTCCTCGCCATATCCAATCGACCAAGAGAAGAAAAAAATTTTCCTTTGAGTCAATCCTATCCGTTTTCAAGGAGAGGTAATTATTAATTATTAATTATTAATTATTAATTGCTGAAACATCCTGCTATTGAGTCACAGTTAAGTATTTCCTCTCTCAAATAGGAAATTCTGACCTGCACAACTACTTAACAAATAGCTGATAGCTGATAGCTGACGGCTGAATGCTTACATATAATTTTACTTGCAAACTTCCTCTAAAGTTTTTAAATTATTTCTCATAGCAGTAAAATAATGTTCTGGGTCTAACAAACCACTTTCAAGTGGATCTAATTTTTTGACTGGTACTCCAATATCTTTAGCAATTTGCTGCACTCGACTATCATCATATCCAATTTCTCCCAGTAAAGCTTTGACTTGATATTCTTTAGTTGCATTTATTACTCTTTGAATATCTTTAGGCGTAATATTATCTTGTGGCAATTCTACCACTGCCATTTGTTGTAAATTATAGCGTTTTGCCAAATAGGGATAGGCATCGTGAAAGGCAATAAATTTACATCCTTGGAAAGGAGCTAAACGAGTTTTAAATTCTTGGTCAAGTTGCTGTAATTTTTGCAGATAAATATTAGCATTTGTCTGATAAGTAGTTGCATTATTCGGGTTAGCTTGAATTAAACCATCGCGGATATTCTTGACTTGTTGTTGTGCTAAAACTGGGTCTAACCAAACATGAGGGTTTCCCTCTTCGTGACTGTGACCGTGACTGTGGTGGTGGTCATGGTCGTGGCGATCGCGATCGTCGTGGTCATCCTCCTTTTCTTCTATAGGTTCAATATTTTGACTAGCATCAATTTCTTGTAGTTGAGAGTTACCAGTACCATCGACTAATTTCTCTAAAAATTCTTCAAACCCCAACCCATTTTTTACTAATACATCTGCTTCTGCAATAGTACGAGCATTTTCTGGTGTTGCCTGATAGTCGTGGGGGTCTGTTCCCGGAGGAACTAATATTTCTACTTCTCCACCTTCTCCGGTAACTCCTTTCGTAAATATATACATAGGCAAGAAAGTTGCAACTATCTTAGTTCCATCTCTATTTTGAGCGACGCTGCTAACATTTCCTAGAGAAACAGTTGTGATAAGTGCTGCTACTCCTAATAATGAACTACCGACCCATTGAAATTTTCTGAACATTCGTTTTGACCTATTGTGAGAATGATTATCATTCTAATATAAACCAGAATAAAAAAAAAAGCCCCTTCTGGGGAAGAGGGAGGAGTGTGGGGAGTGTGGGAAGAATGGGAAGTGTGGGGAGAGGGGGAAGTTTAGCCTTTTGACATCCTCTCCAGCCTAAAGGCGTGGAGATTCCTACCGAACCGTAGCTCCTCGGCGGGTTGACGTTTCGTCGGCTGCTGCTACTTTGGCAGTAGTCTTATGCTTGCCTCCACGTCCGTTTAAAGTCTCGGATTGCCCACCCGCGACTAATATATTTATTGCTGCATTGTGGTCGCGATCGTGCTTTTGTCCACAGT
>NZ_JAAHGT010001121.1 GCF_010672385.1 Okeania sp. SIO2F4 | reverse complement strand
AAGTAGAATTTATTATTTAGGGAATAGGGAGTAGGGAGCAGGGAGTAGGGAATAGGGATTAGGGAAAAAGAAATTGGAACTATAATAAATTACTTGTTCACATCAGGCAAGTAGAATTTATTATTTAGGGAGTAGGGAGTAGGGAATAGGGATTAGGGAAAAAGAAATTGGAACTATAATAAATTACTTGTTCACATCAGGCAAGTAGAATTTATTATTTAGGGAATAGGGAGTAGGGAATAGGGATTAGGGAAAAAGAAATTGGAACTATAATAAATTACTTGTTCACATCAGGCAAGTAGAATTTATTATTTAGGGAATAGGGAGTAGGGAGCAGGGAGTAGGGAATAGGGATTAGGGAAAAAGAAATTGGAACTATAATAAATTACTTGTTCACATCAGGCAAGTAGAATTTATTATTTATAGTAATCAGATAAGTTTGATCAGTTTTTAGCTCCTTTTAGTCTGCTCCTAGAAAATTAATACAGTTAAAAAAATGTCAGCAGTTTACCCTACAGCACTTCTACCATTTATTGGTTCAGAAATTGAGCCAGATTACACTACTGCTAAAGTAGTAATTGTACCAATTCCTTATGAGGCAACTACTACTTATAGAAGAGGTTGTGTTAATGGTCCGGCAGTATTATTAGATGCGTCTCAACAGTTAGAATGTTATGACGAAGAATTAGATAAGGAAACAGGTTTGGAAGTTGGTATCTATACTCACGAAGCTATAGCAGATACTCGTAATGGCAAAAAAATATCCCCATTAGATATGCTAAAAGTTACTCAAGAAACAGTAGAAAAATTAGTGAGTGATGGAAAGTTTGTGATTGGTATAGGTGGAGAACATAGCATTACAAATGGAATAGTAAAAGCTTATAAAAAATTATATTTTGATGAACCTTTTACTGTGATTCAAATAGATGCTCATGGGGATTTGCGATATGAATATGAAGGTTCAATATATAACCATGCCTGTGTAATGCGACGAATATTTGAGATGGGGTTACCAACAGTACAAATAGGTATTCGGGCAATTTGCAAAGAAGAAGCAGATTTAATCAAGGAGAAAAATTTAATCGTTTTTAGAGCAAGAGAAATAGCTATTCAGTCAGATTGGATGGAAAGAGCAATAGCTAGTATTCAGACGAAACGTGTGTTTTTAACAATAGATTTAGATGGAATTGACCCAACATTAATTCCCGGAGTTGGTACACCAGAACCAGGAGGATTAAATTGGTATTCTTTAACTACATTTTTACGAAGAATATTTGAATTACATGAAGTAGTAGGTTGTGACATTATGGAGTTAGCTCCAATTACTGATTCGGTAGTATCTGAGTTTACGGCAGCGAAATTAGTCTATAAACTTATTGGTTATCAAGCATTAGCTCAAGACTGGTAGAAAGATGTTCATTAATGGATAATTACCTCTTTAACAATTGATAATGAACAATGGATAATGGATAATTAATAATTGATAATTATTGAGAGTTGAAAATTTTTGTACTATTGAAACACTTTCACCTTTTTTAGATATAAAAGAAATAGTTTACTTTTTGTCCAAAGTTTAGCAAACTAATCCATTATCAATGAAAAAGGAGAGGCTTTAAACCTAGATTCGATTAATTATCAATTATCCATTGGTAAGCATTTCCTGCGTAATACTGGGAAACAGCTATTAGCAATTAGTATCTCAGCAATAAAAATATATAGAATGGGAGCGACTATACCCTTTAGCTAAGATTTTTAATTATCATTGATTCAGACTTTATCTGGCTATCAGCTAATGACTGATAAATGATAGCTTAATGCTTACCAAAAATGAGATATTATATATAGAAAAATATTTTGTTTTAAGTAAGGCAACTTTTTGATAGGGAATAGACATATGAGTTTAACTGAAATGAATGGCACTGCAATTGATAATTATGCTCCAGATTTTGAATTGCCAGGAATAGATGATGAGGTTCATCATTTAGCTAGATATTTAGAACATTTTCAAGTAGTTTGTGTGATATTTTTGAGTAATCAATGCCTAGAAGTAAATTCATCCATTGAACGAATTAAACAACTACAAAAAGATTTTCAAGACCAAGGAGTAATCATAATTGGAATGAATTCTAATGATGCGATAATTTCTCCAGCAGATAGCTTTGAAAAAATGAAAGAATTTGCAACTAATAATGAACTTAATTTTCCCTATATTCGGGATGTGACGCAAGATGTGGCAATCAGCTTTGGGGCTGAGAAAACACCCCAGGCTTTTTTATTGGATCGAGAAGGTAAATTACGATATCGTGGCCTAATAGATGATAATGTTACTCAGCCAGAAGCAGTAAAAGTTGTTTATTTACGTCAGGCGATCGCCCAAATTTTGGAAGGTAAAATAGTAATTCCATCTACTACAGAAGCTATTGGTTGCTCAATTATATGGCGCTAGAAATTATGACTCAAAAGTTATATGGTTGGATTTAATAAACAAAATAAAGCGTCGATCGCTCTTTCTCAGGTACAGTTGTTTTTCTTCTTTTATGTTCTCTGTTAAAGTGTTCCCTAAAACCTATAATTTTTTACCAAAAAATGAGGTTCAAAGCCTCCCCTTTTAAGGGGATGAAAAAGCGGTCGTTTAGCTAGCGCACAACTTCGTTAACGCTTCGCGACATGAAAAGCGGAGCTTTCCGTAAGGATGGGATGGCGAGGTTTCCCGCTCTTACAGAGTCGCTCCGAAGTTCGCCATATCCAATCGACCGAAAATATTCACTATACATATTTCAAGCTGAAGGTATA
>NZ_JAAHGT010001120.1 GCF_010672385.1 Okeania sp. SIO2F4 | reverse complement strand
TTTACTAAGGATTTGGAGACAAAACCTCTACTAACTTCCTTCTGATTTAGGAATCATAATTAATTTGTTGGAAATAATACAATACAATATGATTCAGATAAGACCAAAATTTATCTGATAGATAACGTAAATAAAAGCTATTACACATCACAGTTTTGCCACAACAAATCCTTAACTGAACAGTATCAGAAAATTATATTAATCACCAAGGAAAAGTTGTCACTATCAAGGTAAATATTCAGCTTTTTTGTGAATAATAAGGCACATTTGTTATGGATAGCTAAAGTTAGCTGATGTGCTTGAACCCATACTTTAAATTAGACCTCAGTTTTTCCATACTGATTATAACTTCATTCGGCGATTAAGGTAATAACTAATGGCTGAGTGCTAATGGCTAAATGTTTACATATCAAGACTATTAATTCCACTTTTTTGTGTAGCAAATATATAAACAAATCAGAAATTATTTGGAGAATAACGAAAGTATTAGAGAGAAATTTCCTTGAACCATAAAGATAAATTTTTCCAACCAAAATACTTCTTTCTGATTCCTTTTATAGGTCATGCTACCCATTCATTTCACCCAGGGAAACAACTAATGATATTAACGTTCATCGGCTCGTATAACCAATAATACCCTAGTAGTTTTATTAATATCTTCTGGTGCATCTGATAACATAATCATGCTTGTATCTAAATAGTCAATTTTCCAAATATATTCCACACCATCCATTGTTACTCGACCCATTTCATGTTGACCTTTGGGGTCATTTTCAAGTGTAAAATCAGAAAAATCTTGAATTTCTTTAAATAGTTCTTTTTGTTTTTTTCTCGGCAATGCTAATACTTGCCGACTCATTCTGTATTCTCCTAAACTTTTATCTCCATTTCTAAAGCGGTCATTTAACTTAGCTATTGTTGTTTCCTTCACTTCTGCTTCTGTTGTTCTGTTCCATAATTCTTGAGCAGAATGTGATATAGATTTTACTGTATTGAAAGCTGCTAAATCCCAAGACTTTACCGATTCAACTTTGGTTTTCAAACATGACCAATCTATTTGATTATCAATTTTAATCAATCTTTCTGGCTGCGATTTATCTTCTATTAACAATAGAGTTAAATAAGGCATTTTTCCCAGTCGATCTAAAGGAGAAGGTAACATATCTCCCCCATAATGATTAATCCAAACTTGATAAATATAATCATTTCCTGATAACTGGAACAGTACATATAGTGGTGCAACAGAAATAGAGCCTACTTTTGTAATAAAAACTCCAGCTTTAGCAGTTACTTTAACAGAACTTTCTAAATCCCAACTTTTCCCAGAAGGAAGTTTTAATAAAAATAATGGTTCATAATCTGTTGTTAAGCCTGCTCCTGTAGAGAGAGGTAAGAAAATTTTACTTTTTTCAGAACGAGGACGAGTTAAAATCCAATTCCAAGTTGATGTTCCTATTGGAGACTCACTAAATATTTTAAAAAAATCATTTTTTTGAGGTTCAGGTAATTGTTTATGTTGATTTAATAGTTGTTTATTTCTGCTCATTTTTCTCCAAATAATTTATTTTTAAATATTCTTTTAAGTTCCTTGGTTTTTATAGTTAAGATTAGCTGTCTATGATTTTTATACTGTGGTTGACACTAAGAATAAATTATACAATAGCAGCTTACCTCCTATATTTTATAATAGCTTACTAGAGAAGAAAATAGAAAAATTGATTAAGATTTAAGTTAATTATGGGTACTAGAATCTAGTGGCATCTAGTATAACTATTTCTGTACCTGGCTCTATGTTAATTTTTTTGGCCAGAATGTCCTATTGCTGAACTTAGTTTGAGTAGTCAAATTTTCTCTAGGTGTGGATGTTAAGTTTTCAAAGGTTGATGGTATATGCAATATATCAAAAGTCATGGAAAATCTGGCTGCAAATATTGGTGGTCGATTCAGGTCAGTAATCAAAATTAAAACTTTATATTTTATATATATTTAAGATGTTGAGAAACCATAGAAAATATTTTATTGGCTGAGGATAATTATGAAAAATTTGCTCCGATAAGCAAGTAGTATTATTAATATAATCTATCTCTATTAATAAATTTAATTTATGTGTTAACTAGGTATTATCTTTTCCTTGGTCATGCTTCCTTTGCCAGCACACAAAAATATACTTATACAATTTCGTGCATACTAATGCTATATCTAGTTTCTATTACCAAAAAATAAGGTTGAAAACCTCCCCTTTTAAGAGGATGAAAAAGCGGTCGTTTTCGGCTGTTGCCGACATGAAACGCTGCGCGACTGAAAAGTCGAGCTTTCCCTAGGATGGGATGCACTACTAACCTAGCCATATCCAATCGACCAAGAGAAAATATTCACCATATGTATTTCAATCCTGATGCAAAGCGTCGGAGGTACTGATAACTGATAACTGAAATGACCTATAAATTTCCAATCCCGTTTCTCCCCATTTCTCCATCTTCTCACCTGTATCTATGAATCTTAATTTTAAGAATTGGTATTACCTTATTGCTGAAAAGCCTTAGTTAAAATCCCCAGATACTACTATACAAATTCACTTTAAAGATGTCACAAATAGTTTCAAAATATATATAGCAATCTTATTTAAGTTGTAATATTTTGGTGGGAGTTAGGAGTCATAATTTTAAATATTTTTAGTTCAAATTAACTATTATAAAAATTTTCATAACCAATGGGCAGATTGCTATAGCAATCCTATTTTATTTGTGTATAAAAATCTTACTGCTTTTAGGGAACACTTAACACTTAATTGGTGGTAATTTCAA
>NZ_JAAHGT010000112.1 GCF_010672385.1 Okeania sp. SIO2F4 | reverse complement strand
TCTATAAACTCCCCCCTCCTCCCCCTCTTCCCCTCCTGGGAGGGGTTAGGGGTGGGTCCCCCTCTCCCCAAACTTCTTTTTAGATCAAAGGTAAAAAACCTACCCCTGGGAGGGGTTAGGGGTGGGTTGACTCCTGACTCGGTCCTCCTACCTTCACCCATAAGACTTTTTCAGCAAACCCTAATTAGGGTTTGCTGAAAAAAGCGGACATGATATTTTTCAAAAAAAACTGATAATAATTTTTTATTATCATCATTTATTCAACCATAATTTAAAATGATTAAACAGAATGCAAAAATAGTTTTTTCTCCAAAAAAGTACAAAAAAAGAGAAAAAGCCTCTTTCAAGAGGGTAGAAATGTTGATTACTAAGAAAGTAATTGCGATGGCAGTTGCGGAAATTTCAGGAAGTTTAGCCATCACTTTCTCCAAGTTAAATCCTCTTTTTGCTTGACCAAATTTACCCTCAATATTATTCCGTAATCTTTCATCGCTCTTGAGCTTGTTTATTCTGTTTTTTTCAAGATTTTTTGGTGGTCAACGCACGGGAGGAACGCTGATTCTAATCCCTCTTTCAGTACAGAATTTTCGGTTTTCGAGCTGTTCTGTAAATTTGGTCTGCATGAACTGACTCTGGGTAATGAACTGTGTAGTTTTTAAATGCTTCTACTTGAGCTATTAAGTCTCCTGATTCATTGTAGTTATCCCAACTTATCCGGTGTAAAAATACATATCCATCTATACAACTCGCAGATAGTTTAGCTCCAAATTATGTATTTTTGACCGCTTCTTCCTCTCACTATTTGACGTACATGGTTTGGATTTAAACTTACTATTCTGTCATCTATTCGCACTTTTTTGTACTCCCACATCCATTGTTGCTGACGATATACTTCACTCACTACCAACAACGTTTTATAAAGTCTATTACTCAGACTTTCTAGACTGGCATCTTTCTCTATTAGCAGCTCTATAGTGGTTAAATTTTTACCGAATTATTAATTATTAATTGTTAATTAAATAATTGTGGTTTAAAGCCTCCCCTTGGATAGGGGAAAAAAGCGGTCGAGAGATGGCGAGGTTTCCTCGCCATATCTAATCGACCAAGAGAAGAAATGATATTTCCCAATCTTCAATCCTCTCGGTTAAAACCCGAGGTAATTATCAATTATCCATTATCAATTATCAATTAATGAACAACATATTTCAGTTATTTTTTCAGGGCTTTCCTGATTTATTTGCAAGTGGATCGTCTTTTTTTTGCTACCTTTAAGTATTCTTTTCTTGCTGTTTGACGGTAAGTAATGTTTTTTTTATTAAACTTGCTTTTTAGGGGTTCATACAGAATATCTATGATTTTTTCGGTTTTAATTCTGGCTTGATTTAATAGATTTAAGTCTGTGGGATAGCTGATATCAGCCGGAGCGCAGATAGCATCTATGATTAATTTACGTTGATTTTTGATTGACTTGATTTCTTATAAATTTTGTGTTTTTTTTCTCTTCACCTTCCTTTTTTTTGACCGTATATGAATTAATTTCATTGATTAAATCTGCACAAGCATCTTTCTCTAAAATCAACTAATATTGAGGCATCAAATGGAGCTTGGTTGTTATAGGATTCAAGGCCGATAAGATACTGTAAATAAGGATTTTCCTTGATTTTTTCTACTTTTTCCCTATCGCTTATCCCTAACTTTTCTTTAATAATTAATGCCCCTAATGCCATTCTAAAAGAGCAAGCAGGTGCTCCTCTTTCCAGAGAGAAATTAATTGCATATTTATCTTCATATTTCTGCCAAGAAATTAAACTAGCCATCACTACCCAACGATTGTCAGGAGATAATTGGCCATTGAATGGCAGTTCAAAATTTTCTGCTGCCATGTCACGTTGGCCTACTTTTCTGTACATGATGGGTGCAGCATAGATACCTGGTTTTTGGTCTATTTTAGCTGAAAATCGGGCACAATTTCTGATTGAAAATGCCTTAAATCTTGACTGTGTAAGTTTTTGAAATTTAATCAGCAAGCCCTAATTATTCATTGTTTGGACTGTTGCCGACCTGAAAATTTTTAATTATTGAAATAGCTAACTATTAACAAATAGTAATCTTGATGTTAAAAATCTCTCCATCCAAGCTTCTAAATAAACTTGATTTTCTGCTTGTTCTTCTGGATTTTCTGTATCTAAAGGATGAGGTGCTAAACCCAAAACGGCAGCCGTTGTTACACAAAACATTGACTTCTGAAAAGTCTCACAAATTTTCACTCGTAAATTATCTGTACCTCGGTTAGTTTTTTGATAAACTTCTAGAAGATAATCTGGCAGAAAATGTCGCATATCTTGCATTAATATTGAAATAGTTAACTATTAACAAATAGTAATCTTGATGTTAAAAATCTCTCCATCCAAGCTTCTAAATAAACTTGATTTTCTGCTTGTTCTTCTGGATTTTCTGTATCTAAAGGATGAGGTGCTAAACCCAAAACGGCAGCCGTTGTTACACAAAACATTGACTTCTGAAAAGTCTCACAAATTTTCACTCGTAAATTATCTGTACCTCGGTTAGTTTTTTGATAAACTTCTAGAAGATAATCTGGCAGAAAATGTCGCATATCTTGCATTAATAATGTAGGTGGAATTCCCGCACCACCAATAGGTAAAGGATCGGCATACAAAGCACCATAAGTAAATTGACTTTGATTGGGGTCAATTTGTTGAGCTTGAGCGTTATATGAAACTGTTCCTAAAAATGGTGTTCCTCGGAAGAAAACTGCTTCGACATAGGGAACTGCTGTATCTGCTAAAAAAGTTAAACCTACTGATTCGGGAATTATTTCATAACGTTTACCTTTAATATTTACAGCAAAAGTAATTGGTAAATTTGCTGCTGCAACTAACCCTAATAAAATATGATTTACTACTTGAGGAATAGATTTCATTTTGCCTTGGTCATATTTATCAGATAGGGTCATAAATATATCACTCATTACTCGCCAAAATTGACCTAAAGCACTGTAATAAGCTTGTTGACGTACCATCTCTGGTAAAAATTCTGGAAATAATTGATTGAGTGGCATTAACATCAAATTTCCTGTAATTTCAGCATCTATAGCTGCTTTTGCTAGTTGTTTAAATTCGGCTGAATCTAAATATTTATCCAGACCTCCACCTCCATGCCATAACATTCCCCTCATGCAATATTCTGCATATTCATAATTAATTCTGTCATGCCACCAAAACTTCAGTAATTTACCTAATGAAATTTTGCCATTGAAGTATTTTAAAAAGGGAAACATTTCTAAAAATTGATGTTCGGCAATGTAAATAAGATTTTTGGAATAAGCATCTAATACAATCCCATAACTTTTTAAAATTCCGACTACTTCTAAGACATTTTCTGGGGTATCTTTTAGCAGAGCTTGACCAGATGTTAAGCGATTAATATATGCTGAAAGTGGATGATTTTTACATTTTAAAACTGTATTTGTCATAATTTTTTTGACTCAATTTATCTAAATGTTGGCAGAAGACCCACACCAAATCAGAGATTATAGTTTTGGGATGAATGCCAATCAATGCTATAATAATGCTTGAGTGGGAGTAATAGGTAAAAAGATTGAAAGCAAGATACAAATATCCCATCTATCCAAATCATATACAAATAACGCGCATTAAATCAACTATTTGGTTGTTGTTGATATGTTTGGAATCAATCATTAGTACATGGTAATCAACTGTATGCTAAAGGTAACAAGAAACTTAGTTATGTAGATTTAACTAAACAATTCATAACTCAAGCCAAGAAAGAATTGGTTTGGCTCAAAGAGGTAGCTTCTACTTCATTGCAGCAATCTTTAAAAGACTTAGACTAAGCTTACAAGAATTTTTTTTATAGTTGTACTGGTAAACGAAAAGGTATAAAAGTTAAACCTCCTAAATTCAAGAGCAGAAAGTCCAGACAAGCAGTTAGATTTGTAGGAGCTAATTACAAGATTTGTCAAGACAAAATCTATCTGCTAAAAGTAGGTAAAATTAAAATAGTTTGGTCAAGACCTAAGCCGCGTAAACCTAGTTCAGTTACTATAATTAAAGATAGTGCAGAAAGGTAGTTTGCTAGTTTTGTAGTAGAAATTAGTCCTGAGTCATTGCCTAAAACTGAAAGTTCTATTGGCATTGATTTAGGTATCAGCACATTTGCTATGTTGAGTAATGGTGAAAAGTTTGAAGCACCAAAACCATTAAAACAAAACCTCAAAAAGTTAGCTAAATTCCAGGGTAAGTTTGTTAGAACTAAACCAGGTAGTAAACCTATACTAACAACATAGACTAAAAATCGGTAAACTTAATAGCAAAATCAAAGATATTAGAGCTGATTTTCTGCACAAATTATCAACTGATTTAGTCAAAAAATACCACACAATTGTACTAGAATACTTGAATGTTTCTGGTATGGTTAAAAACCGCAAATTAGCCTAGGTAATTAGTGATTTAGGTTGGAGAAAATTTAGGACTTTAACTGAGACTAAATGTGAAAAGTATGGTAGAGAGTTTAAAGTCATTAATCGTTCGGAACCCACGAGCCAAAAGTGTAGCTGTTGTGGGTTTAAAGGTGGCAATAAAGAGTTAAATGTAAGAAAATAGACTTGTTTAAACTGTGGAACTTTCCATGATAGAGATATTAACGCTGCTATCAATATTTTAGAAGTTGTGCAACCAAAAACCAAGGTTGAAAACGATACAGTAGCAGAAAATCCAGTTCAACTAACTCTCTTTTTTTGAATTTGAAATAGTCGCCGAAGGGTATGCCTCCTGCCTCCTGCGGAGGAGCTCCGCTAACGGAGGAGCTGCCTGTTTCAGAGGAGCTACGCTAACGCTTTTCATGTCGCGTTTGCGTTAGCATTCCGTAGGAAAGCGAAACGGAGACCAGAAAAAAACGGACACGGAGCCGACGTAATTCTACCCGTAAAAAGGTAGTTGATGGCAATGATGTGTCAACCACCCCTGAGTCATTCCTTCAGCTTCGTCTGTTTGATGGATGGATGGGAATCCCGCGTTGTTTCGTAGAGCAACGTCGGGAGGATGTCAATTTAGACAGTTATTTATATCATTTTTCCTTTTTTTTCAATATTTACTCCAACTTTGGACTCTCCTAAATAACCAAAACCTTCTTCCCTCTTCCTTACCGAATAATTAATAATTAATAATTATTAATTAAATACCTTGGTTAAAAGTCTACTCCCATAGGGGAAAAAGTGGTCGTTTGCGGAGCATGACCTTAGGATGGGATGGCGTTTAGCTAAGGCAAACGCGACATGAAAAGCGTTCGCGGCTCTGCACTCTTCGGGAAACTTCGCCATATCCAATCTTCCCTTGAGAAAAGTGCTGGGATATCTCCTTATATTAAATTCCGTTACGGTTTTAACCAGAGGTAATTATCCATGATTCATTAATGAATTATATCATTTTTAACAAACATTTATCAAAATAATTGGGTCTAAAACCCGGCCTTTTAAGGCGAAATATTTTTGCAGGCTTGCTCAAATCCCCGTTACAAAAATAACTTCTGAGTTCTGACTTCTGAATTCTGACTTCGTTAAAACGTTTGGTATAATAAAACTTCGTTGTTGCGCTTTAGGGCTTGTCAGTATAAGTATATTTGCAGCGCTAAAGCACAACCACAAACAAAGACTTTTTTATAACTAATTATCCAATAGCCTAGCTCCCCTGGAAGAGGCACATAATATTACGCAAAGACACCAGGTTTCTAGGAAAAATCCTTGGTTGGAACAATAGACATCTACGCGCATAACCTAATTTCTGGGTTCCCACGCATAAGTCCTACCCTATTCAGAATAGTTATCGATCAAAGCTTGAGCAGCGATCGCCGATCTATCAATAACCTGTGATAATCTAGGTTGAATCCCACTCATTATATTTGCTTCAGTTTCAGTCCAACGCACCACCCAGTTAGGTTGTATTCCTAAGACAACAATCAGAAGTGCTAAAATAATTGGTGGTATTCTATCTGACCATTGCACTGGAGGCAGATTAATTACTATTTCAGATAACCTACCGAAAAATACTCGGTTAGCTAAAAGCAAGAAATAGGCTGATGTTAATCCTGTTCCAATCATACATAGAAGAGTAGGAACTGTAAAAACATTGAAACTGCCTCTAAACACTAAAAATTCCGAAATAAATCCAGCCATTCCTGGAATACCAGCACTTGCCATTACTCCCAAAATCATTAGACTACCAATCATTGGTAAACCTTGTTCTGGGTTTAATAGACCCCGCAATACATCTATATCCCTTGTACCTGCTTTTTTGTAGACTACTCCTACTAATAAAAATAGTAAAGCAGAAATTAGACCATGGCTAATCATTTGGAATATTGTTCCCAAAAGACTGAGGGGAGTTGCTGCTGCACTAGCTAACAAAATGTAACCCATGTGACCAACCGAACTATAGGCCACCATTTTTTTCATGTCTTTTTGGGCAATGGCATTCAATGAAGCATAAAGCACACTGACTACCGCCCATATTGCTAACCAGGGAGAAATATACACCCAAGCTTCAGGAAACATATTTAATCCAAATCTCAGCAAACCATAAGTTCCAAGTTTTAATAACACTCCTGCTAAGAGTACCGAAATTGGTGTGGAAGCTTCAACATGAGCATCTGGCAACCATGTATGGAAGGGAACTAGGGGAATTTTAATTCCAAACCCAATGACTATTGCTCCTAATAATAATAGTTGAGTTCCTAAAGGTAGGGTATGAGCAACTGCTTGGTCGTAAGCAAAATTGGAGGAACCACTTAACCAAACTACTCCTAGAAATCCAGCTAGAACTAAAATTCCTGAAATTGCTGTATAGATGAGAAATTTTGTAGATGCGTAACCTCTTCTTTGTCCTCCCCAGATGGCAATTAATAGGTATAAGGGAATTAGTTCGAGTTCGTAGAAGAGGAAAAACAGCAGTAAATCCTGAGCGAGAAAGGCTCCAAATACGCTGAGTGCTAATAAGAGTACGAGGGAGTAATAAAAACGAGGTCTTTTGATTGATTCGTCTGTGGCATAGATGGCAATAGTGGTTAACAGACCGTTTAATACTACTAATGGTAGGGATAAACCGTCTATTCCCAAGGAGTAGCTTAAACCTAGGGAGTCTATCCAGGGAAAAAAGACAATGAATTGTTGATTTGGATCTTGTGGATTGAATTGGGTGAGTAGCACCAAAGACCATAAGAAACTAATAATAGCTACTGTTAAAGATAGTTGACGGGCTAATTTAGGCGAGAGAGTGCTTGGCCAAAAACTAATAATACCCGCACCAATTAGTGGAACTAAGATGAGAGCGTTGAGCATTTTTATTGATATTTTCCTTTGAGGGTAATTTACCGATAATTTTGCAATTCTACTATAGAGCTATGGGAGATGGACAATTTATAGCAGAAGTCATTTCAGTTATCAGTTATAAAAAGTTAGAAATTAGAAGTTAAATTATTGCTGTGGCTAAATTTCAGGCGTTGGTGAATATCTGCCCTAGTAATGGTGACTGCTATATATCAAGTCACAGATTAATCACAAATCAAAAACTGGAAATACATTCATTACTGTTGCGATATACGCAATAGTAGAGCATCAAACCTATATCAAAAGTAAACTGAGAGTCACTAATGCTCTGAGCAAGAATCTATCAATCAACACCACAGGTTAATCACAAATCAAAAACTGGAAATATATTCATTACTGTTGCGATATACGCAATAGTAGAGCATCAAACCTATATCAAAACTGAACTGAGAGTCACTAATGCGCAATAGTAAACCATCACCCTCCTACAACTTCTGATTAAAATCTTCCTGCATGGCAAGAATCAGTTTTATGTAGTATAATTGTAATACAAAAGTCACATAATGGTATTGCGAAGCAATATTGCTCTGACAAAAGGTCGTAAAAAGCCTCAACTTCTATTTTTTGACCAAAAAATAAGGTCTCAAGCCTCCCCTTTCAAGGGGATGAAAAAGCGGTCGTTTGCGGAGCATTCCGAAGGATAGGATGGTGAGGTTTCGACGCTACGCGTTTCATGTCGCTCCGCGTTAACGCGCGTTGTGCGGAACGCTAAACGCCATATCCAATCTCCCTTTGAGAAATATTCGATTCAATATTTCAAGCCTCTGACTTCAGGCAGAAGTACTGATAACTGATAACTGATAACTGAAATGACTTTTGAGTGGATGAGGATAGATAGAAAAACAGTAGAATCAGGATTAATATTACTTGCTCTCACAGGTTCTCAAGCTTACGGGACTTCCACACCTTCATCAGACTGTGACTATAAAGGAATTTTTATTGCTCCGAAAGATTATTATTTAGGTTTTAAATCTGTAGAACAAAAAGACCGAGATTGGGATGAACCAGGAACAGGTTTATTTCCTGTATTAGATAATGTCAAAGATTGTGTAATTTACGAGTTAAGAAAATTTCTCACTCTTGTCTATAACAACAATCCGAATATATTAGAACTTCTCTGGTTAGATACAGATTTTTACTTACATTTATCGCCAGTGGGAAAAAAGCTAATTTTCTATCGTCAGGAATTTATTTCTCAAAAAATTAGAGCTTCTTTTGCGGGTTATGCTTACTCTCAAATTAAACGAGTTGAAACTCACAGAAAATGGTTATTGAATCCTCCTGAAAAAAAGCCAGTACCTCAAGATTTTGGATTGAATGAAAATAGCTATCGACCTTTAACAAAATCTGAAGTTAATGCTTTTATGGAATTTCTCTATATGTTGGTTAGAGACTGCATAGAATTTTTAGATCCTGTGCAACAACTGCGGGATTTACTGTTAGAAAAAATTGATTATAAAGGTATTCTCAAACAGCATCCCATTTCTGAAGAGTTATTACCGAAAGTTCAAGAATATACAAGGGCAAAAAATGATTTTATTCAGTTGTTGCATTTGACTCAAGCTTACCGACAAGCTTTGAGTCAATGGGAGGCTTATTGTAGTTGGAATAAAGGCAGGAATTGGCAACGAAAGGAGTTAGAAATAAAGTGTGGATATGATGCCAAACAGATGAGTCATTGTATTAGGTTATTAAGAATGGGAATTGAAATTTTGCGGGATGGAGTTTTGTATGTAAATAGGAAAAAAGCTGGTGATGCTGAATATTTGTTATCTATTAGAAATGGAGATGTTACTTATGATGAAGTGAAAAATTTAGCTGACGATCTATTTGCAGAAATTAAGGAGGTTAAAACAGAATTGCCAGAGCAAATAGACCGAGAATTTTTGAATGAGGTTTGTGTGGAATTAGTGGAAATGGCGGGAGTTTGTTAATAGGGAGACCATTTATCAAAAACTTTTCTAGTAAGCATTCAGCTATTAGCGGTCAGCTCTCAGCAATAAAAATGAACGATGTAGTTCGATAGACTATTAAGGTTAACTGTTGGACTTTTACAGTAACTTTTAATTCTTTGAAACCTCTCAGTTGCTTTTTCCTCTTTTAAAGGTAATAAAGCTGATAGCTAATAGCTGACGGCTGAATGCTTACCTTTTCTACATTTTCTTGAGCAGGAAACTAGAGGAGTGGGGGAGAAGTAAACAACAGTATCAATGATGAATTACCGTTTACGATCAAAATAGTTCATTTGAGAATTATAGGGAGAATTAATGATGAAACTCGAAGACTATTTTAATTTTTTGACTACCCATCATATTGGACTGAAATGAACTAGGATTGGAATTGGAATTATCCTTTATGATTTTATTTATAAATCCAAAACTACTGAAGAAATTTTCCAAATTTATCCGTCTTTAACCTTGGAACAGGTTTATGCCACAATTTTGTATTATTTACATAATCAAGAATCATTCATTAATGGATAATTGATAATGGATAATTGATAATTACCTCTCCCTTTTAGGGAAAGGATTGAACAATAAGGGAAAAAATTTATTTCTCGCGCTTGTGATTAGATATGGCGTTTGCTAGCGCAAAGTTCCGCTTTTCATGTCGGCGACAGCCGAAACGCGTTAGCGTTAGCTCCTCTGAAAGAGGCAGCGTCCCGGAGGGAACGGAAACTTCGCCATCTCTCGACCGCTTTTTCCCGTTAAAAGGGGAGGCTAACAAAGCTGAATTATTTAATTATTTAATTATTTAATTATTAATTATTCGGTAAATCAATATATGGCTGATTATTTAGAATGGGCAAGAAAAATGTGAGAATAACAGCGAAAAAATCCTTCTCCTGCGGTACAAAAATTGATAAAAATTAAAGCTGAACGAGCTGCAAAATATAGATCGAAGTCATAAGTTAATTGCTGTGACTAAATTTGATAGTTTAAGAATTTCCTAATAGGAATGGAGACTGCTATAAAAATTATTTAGTTTATAACTCTAAAATATCTCATGAATGAAAATGTCAATCCGGTTTATTTTAAGCAATTACAAAGACGAAAACCAGATTTAGTAGTTTAGGCAGTTGGAGAACCAGGCGTCCTGTCAAAGGGAACATTAGATCCAGATATTTTTGTCTGGTTTGAAGTTAATAATTTTATTTTGGTGACGAATAATTCTACTTCTATGCCAGATCATTTAAAGGAAAATCGTCACGTTTCTGGAATTTTTATATTAAATCTTAGGATGAGTATTGGAGATACTTTAGATGAACTGATCTTGATTGCGGAATGTTCTTTTGATGGTGAATATCAAGACTAAATTATTCATCTACCTATTTCAAAACTTGGTTTGAATTAGCAAAAGTGGTGCGTTACGACAGATTATTAAATGCTACCTACAGCTTAAATTGTAGCTGTCTAACGCACCCTACACCTATAATAAGTCAGAACTTTGAAGTTAAATTTTTGCTGTAAAACCTCGACTTTTGATAATACTAAATCAGTGTCAAATTCTGGATTAAAAGTAATTTTCCAAGGAAAAAATTAGATGGTTTAGGTATGAGAAAATTACTGTAATTCTAAGTAATAAAAAAAATCAGCATTCAGCTTTTATATTTTTAATGAATGAAGTAAGCATTAGTTTAACTTATACTACATTTTTCACCAGAGAAGTGAAGCACAATAACGACAAGTTTGAAAACTCAAACTGTACAATTATGTGGTAGGAAATGTAGATTTTGTTCAAAAACTGATAGCTGATAGCTGACGGCTGAATGCTTACTAAATACCTAATCTTTGATAGACATCATCTAAATGTTTTAAATGGTGTTTCGGGTCAAAACAAGCTGCAATTTCTGACTCAGATAACTGACTTTTAATCTGTTCGTCTTTGGCGATTAAATCTTGAAAATTACCATTTGGTTGATTCCAAGCTTGATGAGCGCAAGACTGAACAATTTTATAAGCATCTTCTCGGATCATGCCTTTTTCTACTAAAGCTAAAAGCACTTTTTGGCTAAAAATTACCCCTCCATAAACATTCATATTTCGCTTCATGTTTTCTGGATATACTAACAATTTCTTGACTACTTCAGTGGCTTCTTTGAGCATAAAATGAGTCAAAATACAAGCATCTGGTAAAATCACTCTTTCCACTGAACTATGAGAAATATCTCGTTCGTGCCAAAGGGCCACATTTTCCAAAGCAGCAACAGCATGACCCCGCACAATTCTCGCCATTCCCGTTAACCTTTCCGAACGGATGGGGTTACGTTTGTGAGGCATAGCACTAGAACCTTTTTGACCTTGAGAAAAATATTCCTCAACCTCTAAAACATCTGTCCGTTGCAGGTTACGAATTTCCACTGCAAAACGTTCAATAGAAGCAGTCAATAAGGCAAGAATTTGTACATACTCAGCATGGCGATCGCGAGAAATTACCTGAGTAGAAGCTGTATCTGGTTTAAGTTCCAGTTTTTGGCAAGCTATAGCTTCTACTCTTGGGTCAATATTTGCATAAGTTCCCACTGCCCCAGAAATTTTACCTACAGCAATATTCTGACGTAGTTGCACTAACCTCTGGCGATGACGACAAACCTCTGCTAACCATCCCGCCAATTTAAAACCAAAAGTTATCGGTTCTGCATGAATACCGTGGGAACGACCTACCATAAAAGTTTCCCGATGTTCTTGTGCTTGATAGCGAATAGCTTGTCCTAATTCTTCCACACAAGACAACAACACATCGAGACTCGCAACCATTTGCAATGCCAAGGCAGTATCCAAAACATCAGAACTTGTTAAACCAAGGTGAATATATCGTCCAACATCCCCAACATATTCGTTGACATTTGTTAAGAAGGCAATCATATCATGGCGGACTTCTGCCTCAATTTCCAACACCCGCTCCCGGTCAAAATTCGCCTTGGCCTTAATTTCTGCTACTGCCTCAGCAGGTATATAGCCAAGTTCTGCCTGAGCTTCACAGACAGCTATTTCTACTTGTAGCCAAGTTTTCAGCTTGGCATTATCAGTCCAAAGTTCACCCATTTCGGGTAAAGTGTAACGTTCTATCACACTCTTACAATTAAAACAACCGTTACATTGTACTACTGGCAACCACAGATACCGAAGTTAAAAGTCAAAAATCAAAAGTCAAAAGTAGGATTTGATCGGCTCAATACCGCAGTTAAAAGTCAAAAATCAAAAGTCAAAAGTAGGATTTGATCAGCTCAAAACTTTGAGAGTATTTCTCCGAGCCTTGATATTTTTAATATTTTTGATTCGACTGGGAAATTAAAGGTAAAAAAATACCCTTCTCAACCAAACTTAAAACTTAAAACTCAAAAGTTGAAAGTCAGGTTTTATAGACTGCAAACTTTGAGAGTATTTTTTCAAGGCTTGATATTTTTAATATTTTTGATTCGACTTTGACATTAAAGGTAAAAAACATACCCTGCTCAACCAAACTTAAAACTCAAAATTCAGATTTGATAGACTGCAAACTTTGAGAGTATTTCTTCAAGGCTTGATATTTTTAATATTTTTGATTCGACTTTGACATTAAAGGTAAAAAAAATACCCTGAGCAACTAAACTTAAAACTCAAAAGCCGGATTTTATAGACTTCAAACTTTGAAAATATTTCAAAGTTAAAAGTTAAAAATCAAAAGTCATATTTGATAGACTTTAAACTTTGAGAATATTTCTTCAAGGCTTGATATTCTCAAAATTTTTGATTTGACTGGGAAATTAAAGGTAAAAAACATACCCTGCTCAACCAAACTCAAAACTCAAAATTCAGATTTTGTAGACTGCAAACTTTGAGAGTATTTCTGCAAGGCTTGATATTCTCAAAATTTTTGATTTGACTGGGAAATTAAAGGTAAAAAACATACCCTGCTCAACCAAACTCAAAACTCAAAATTCAGATTTGATAGACTGCAAACTTTGAGAGTATTTCTGCGAGGCTTGATATTCTCAAAATTTTTGATTCGACTGGGAAATTAAAGGTAAAAAACATACCCTGCTCAACCAAAATTAAAACTCAAAATTCAGATTTTGTAGACTGCAAACTTTGAGAGTATTTCTGCGAGGCTTGATATTCTCAAAATTTTTGATTCGACTGGGAAATTAAAGGTAAAAAACATACCCTGCTCAACCAAAATTAAAACTCAAAATTCAGATTTGATAGACTGCAAACTTTGAGAGTATTTCTGTGAGGCTTGATATTCTCAAAATTTTTGATTCGACTGGGAAATTAAAGGTAAAAAACATACCCTGCTCAACCAAAATTAAAACTCAAAATTCAGATTTGATAGACTGCAAACTTTGAGAGTATTTCTGCGAGGCTTTATATCTTCAAAGTTTTTGATTCGACTGGGAAATTAAAGGTAAAAAACATACCCTGCTCAACCAAAATTAAAACTCAAAACTCAAAATTCATTAATTGATAATGGATAATTAATAATTACCTCTGGTTAAAACCGTAACGGAATTGTATAAGGGAAAATCTCCTAGCAATTTTTCTCCTTAAAACAAGAGGTTTTAAACCTCTGGAGATTAATTATCAATCATCAATTATCAATCTGTCTACTACCTAAAAAGAATTTTTCAGCTAACCCTATTTAAGTAGGGCACAAATTATGGGAATATAAATTATAGATATTATTACCCTTATTAACCATGACAACTGCTACAGCACCATTTCCAATTGACATAGCAAGCTACAAACCCTTGTCCCTAGACCCCACAAACCCTACCCTTACAGATGAACAACGACAAACACTCAAAGCAAATATTCAACTTTGCCGTGACACAATTATCTTCTTTACCGCCACTGGGGCTGCGAGAGGAGTAGGTGGTCATACAGGTGGCCCTTATGATACAGTGCCGGAAGTGATGATTCTAGATGCCTTCTTCCGAGGTGCAGCAGAAAAATTTGTACCTATTTTCTTTGATGAGGCAGGACACCGTGTAGCTACCCAATACTTGATGGCAACTATACAAGGAGACCTTCCCGTAGAAAATCTTGTAAATTATCGGGCAGCTAATTCTCATCTACCAGGACATCCAGAACTAGGACTTACTCCAGGAGTAAAATTTAGTTCCGGGAGATTGGGGCATATGTGGCCTTACATCAACGGTGTGGCAATGGCAAATCCTGATAAAGTAGTATTTTGCCTTGGTTCTGACGGTTCTCAACAAGAAGGTAATGATGCTGAAGCTGCGAGAATGGCAGTAGCACAAAATCTTAACGTTAAATTGCTGATTGATGATAATGATGTGACTATTGCTGGTCATCCTTCTAGTTATTTAAAAGGTTATGACCTGAATAAAACTCTTACGGGTCACGGTTTGACTGTACTGGAAGGAGATGGAGAAGATTTAGACAGTCTTTACCAAAGAATTTGTCAAGCAGTTACAACTGAAGGTCCGATCGCTGTAGTTAATAAGCGGAAAATGTCCCCAGGAGTTGAAGGTTTAGAAGGTTCTATCCACGGCCATGATGTAATTCCTTTAAAGTTGGCGATCGAGTATCTCAAGGGTAGAGGCATAACTGAAGCTGTTAATTATCTTGAAGGTATTGAAAAACCTAAACAAAGTTACACTTACTTGGGAGTTAGCGATAAAGTAGGTTCTAACCGGAACGTCTTCGGGGATACTGTGGTATCTGTTCTTAATGGTATGAGTGAAACAGAACGTAGCAACCACTTATTTGTTGACAGTGACTTAGAAGGTTCCTGCGGACTGAAACAAATTCGCGAAGCTCACCCAGAACGATTTGTTAGTGGCGGTATTATGGAACGGGGTAATTTTTCTGCTGCTGCGGGGTTTGGCATGGAAAGTGGTAAGCAAGGTATTTTTGCCACTTTCAGCGCTTTTCTAGAAATGTGCATCTCGGAAATTACTATGGCGCGGTTAAATAAGTCTAATGTTTTATGTCATTTCTCCCACGCGGGGATAGATGATATGGCAGATAATACTTGTCACTTCGGTTTGAACAATATGTTTGCCGACAATGGTCTGGATGATGCTTATGAAACTCGTCTCTATTTCCCAGCGGATGCTAATCAAATGAAAGCTTGTGTTGAGGCAGTGTTTACTCAAACTGGAATGCGCTTTATTTTTTCGACTCGCTCGAAAGTGCCTATTATGCTTGATGGTGATGGTAAAGAATTTTTCGGGGAAGGTTACAAGTTTACTCCTGGCAAAGATGAGGTGATTCGGGAAGGTACTGCTGGTTATATTGTTAGTTTTGGTGATGCGTTGTATCGTTCCCTTGATGCGGTGGAACGTCTGAAGCAGGAGGGAATAGATGTTGGTTTGATTAATAAACCGACTCTGAATGTAATTGATGAGGATATGTTGAAAAAGGTAGGTGCTGCTCCTTTTGTTTTGGTAGTTGAAGCTTTCAACCGTCGTACTGGTTTGGGCAGTCGTTTCGGTTCTTGGTTATTAGAGCGTGGTATGACTCCGAAGTTTGCTTATATTGCTACTCACAAAGAAGGTTGTGGTGGTCTCTGGGAACAGTTCCCTCATCAAGGAATTGGTCCTGAAGGTATTATGAGTCAGGTTAAGCAGTTAGCGAAGTAATTTTCTTGAAGCATTCAGCGGTCAGCTATCAGCTATCAGCTATTGATTATCTTTAACGTGAACGTTTGCCGAGCATTCTGGAACGGAAAGGGGATTACCACTCCTAAACAATCCTGCTTATAGAAGCAGGGGAGTTTAACCTAGAGCTGCTAAAAGCTTATAGCTTGTTAATCAATACTG
>NZ_JAAHGT010001119.1 GCF_010672385.1 Okeania sp. SIO2F4 | reverse complement strand
AGGCTCTTAATTCAAAACCCCCCTGATTGGATTAATCAACTTTTTGATACTAAATCTGTCACAAGTTGGGTAATTCGTTCTAGTCAACAATTACTATTACGTTCCTATAGTTTAACTAAAGGTGTATTGGGAGGCGTAGTCAGTTTAATATTAGCTTTATTTATTTCAGGTTATATGGTATCCGATAGTAAAACTTTGATTAGTGGTCTAATCAAATTTTTTCCTCAACCTTGGGATAAACGTCTAGAACATCAAGTTCTTCCTGTTACTCAAAGAATGGGAGGTTATATTAGAGGCAGAATTATAGTTTCTGCTATTTTAGGTGTAGCAACAACCACTGGTTTAGGATTTTTAGGATTGCAAGATTTTTCTCTAGGTTTAGGAGCAATAGCTGCTGTGACAAACCTGATTCCTTTTATCGGTCCAATTCTCGGTGCAGTTCCTGCTTTAATTGTTGCTATTGCTAAGGGCGGATGGTTGTTTTTATGGGTAATAATTTTGTACTATATTATCCAAAATGTGGAAACTTATGTACTCGATCCTTTACTGGTAGGTTCTTCAGTTGGAGTACATCCTCTGTATCAATTACTATCAGTTTTAATAGGTATTCAGTTATTAGGAATTATTGGTGCTTTGGTTGTTCCTCCTTGGTTTGCTGGCAGTGCTGCTTTGGTAGAAAATTTATATTTAAAACCTAAGTTAGAAGCAGAAAAGATACAATCGATAGTTACAAACAATGGCGATCATAATCCACCACCTGTAACCTCTTAATTTTTGATTTTATAGTCATTTTATAGTCAGTGTAAATAAAATGAATTGTGAAAAATTAAAAATATAGCTCAAAAGCCTAAATATATTAACTATTTCACTTATTTCCTTGAATTTTTTTCCGAAAAGTTCAGGTTTAAAGCCGATCCTTTCAAGAAGAAAAAATTTTCCTTTTAACCAATCCTTTTATTACAGAAGAGGTAATTATTAATTATTGAAGATATTTTCTTTCCCTATATTCTCAGATGCGGTATTTTATCGATCGCCCTGAGGGAATAATTAAGGTTTAAAGCCTCTCTTTTAAAGGAGAAACAAGCGGTCGTTTTGGCTGTCCCGACATGAAAAACCGAGCTTTCCGTAGGATGGGATGGCAAGATATCGCGAAGAATGCAGAGCAGCTCGGAAGTAGGCCATATCCAATCTTCCCTTGATCAGAAAAAACTTTCACGCTCCGCGTCAATCCAATCCGTTTTAGGGAGAGGTAATTATCCATTATCCATTAATGAAGGAACTTTAGAAATCTGAAATTGCTAGGAATCAATTCTCAACAAAATTAAGCAATTATTTGAGTTTTACCTATCTGGAAATAAATCTAGCCAAACTTATAGAAAAATTATTATCGACTCACTTCTAACTTCTTATATACCCTTTGTAAAATAGTAATTATAGCGCTTTTCATTAACATATAATACAACTATCAGGTCTATAACTTATCAAAATTCAAATATACTTATCTTGTTTACTTCGTCTACCTTTGTGAAAACCGCTATAAGTATAAGAAACTTGTTTATAAACAACAGCATTTTTAAAGTTACTGAAGTACAGCTTTTTTTATTATTTTCTATTCCCTACTCCGTACTCCGTAGGGATGTTGCATACAACGTCCCTACTCCCCAAAACAAACGAATGCGCGTACCTCACTCAGAGATGGAAATTACTATAAATATTAAAGCTTGAACAAATCCAGAGATTGAAATTTGGCTGCTTGATATGGTCTTGGTATTCATACTCCTAAAACTATGGTGAAAAATAGTTGTGTCTGCGCCTATTCCCTATTCCTTATTCCCTATCTCCTTTACAAACAATCTCTTACTTCCTATATTTTGCAACATAATCCTCAGAAAATTTATCAAATTAGAAAATTGTCAATCCAGATATTTTAAGTCTCAAAAATGACAGAATCTAAAAATGGCAAAGATTGACTAGAATGTGGTATATAAACTATTTTTCCCTGTAATAATTATGTATAATTGTAGATTAATTAAGAACCATAAACAACACTTGGCACTTGGCACTCTTTCCAAAAATATAAAAGAGTATCACTGTGTTAGAGAAAATTTATATTAAGGATGAAATCCCCAGATTATCTCACTAAAAGGTAGAACAATGGTTAAGATTCTCTTAGTTGAAGACAATGAGATGAACCGGGATATGTTGTCTAGGCGTCTCATGCGTAAAAAATTTGAAGTAGTTATTGCTGTTGATGGTGCTGAGGGTGTGGATATGTCTATATCAGAAGCACCAGATATAATTCTAATGGATATGAGTTTGCCTGTGCTAGACGGGTGGCAAGCAACTAGTAAAATTAAAGCTAACCCCCAAACCAAAAATATTCCAGTAATAGCAATAACAGCTAATGCTATGACAGGAGACCGAGAAAAATGTTTAGATGCTGGATGTGATGATTATGATACAAAACCAGTAGAACTTCCTAGACTATTAAACAAGATCAAAAATCTTACAGGTACAGAACCAACAAAATGAAACATGACCAGGGCAATGTACTGGTTGTAGATGATAACCAGGTCAATAGAGACCTTTTGGCTCGGCGAGTCACAAGGCATGGCCATGTAGTGAGTTCTGCTAATAATGGGTTTCAAGCTTTAGAAATGATGCGTTCTCAAGCGTTTGATTTGGTACTACTAGATATTATGATGCCAGAAATGAACGGTTATCAAGTTCTTGAAACCCTGAAAGCTGACCCAGCGTTACGCTATATCCCAGTTATAATGATTTCTGCGGTGGACGACATTGATAGTA
>NZ_JAAHGT010001118.1 GCF_010672385.1 Okeania sp. SIO2F4 | reverse complement strand
TGACTTACGCAAGGACTATACATATAGCGTTCAGTCATCATACTATCTCTATATTAGCACTCCTTACCTAAGGATTCAGGTCAGAGCGATCGCCTGAATCACAAAATTATCATAACTCATATAAAGACACGCTAATATTGTCAATAAATTTTGCCCAAATACTCTCATTATTATATAATTATATTTATGATTAATTTGAGATAAAAATATTAATTTTAACTATATTGATTACTATCAGTATTTACTTAATTTTCATACAAATTATACCATCACGCTCTTTAGCAAACCATCTAGAAAATATTAGCCATGACACGATAAATCGTTATCTGAAAACCTAAAATTTTGATGACCAGGCTTTATGGAGAAATGTTAAAGAGGAAATTTTCACTAACACACTTATGTTATTTAATCTTTGATGATACAGTTAATCAGGAACATAGTAATAAAATTTAGTTAGTCCGGCGACAGTATAATGGTAATAACCATAGAGTAATTCGTGGTATAGGGATAGTAAATTGTATATATTTAAATCCAGAAATCGAATAATTTTGGCACTCTTGATTATCGAGTTTAGGATCCAGATACTGATAATAAAAGCAAAATATATAATGTAGAATAAATATTTTTTTCTGATTTACCACAGCAAAAACTACCATTATAAGACTGTGTTAATGGATAGTTCCTATGGAACACAAAGATTAATGACATTGGTAGATAACTTAGAAAAAATTTATTACTGTTCCTTAACAATAAATCGTCTAGTAGATGATACTGGCGGTGTAGAGAAATATCAAAATATTGGAGAGCTAAGTTAGAATGAATCAGAAAGAATATCAGGTAAAATAATTAAAATAAACCGAATTCCTTTGGAATAAGAAAGTTAAACTCCATGGGGCAACTGTTTCTACCAAAACGACAAAATATATTGCAACTAATGACTTAGATGAATCTTCCCATTTATGCTGTAGATATGAAGTCTCAAACCAGATGGAAAATTGCAGAATTTTACAGGGAAATTAAGCAATTAACGGGTATAGAATTCTCTCAATGTCGTCGAGCGCCAAATTCAGAAAAATCATATAGCCTGTGCTATGTTAGTCTGAAATTTTTGCCAAAGATGAGCAGTAAAATAGGAAAAATTATCTATAAAGTTAAACATGAATTACTGTCAGATTATCTGATCCAAGAACTGAAAGGGAAGCGATACGGCTGACGCCACGCTCCGCGTCTTTTGCCAAAAACTCAGACATCGAGCTGTAGGAGGAGGGATAAAAGCGCGATTGCTAGAGGCCAAAGACAAGTTATTTTTTATCTTGTTCTATTTCAAGTGCGACCCCTACCTTTGATGTGGCACGAGTTTTGTTTGACTTACACCGTAGCCGAACACACGATTGGACGCGCGAAAAATTGGTAGATTTTGTATCTGATCAAGTGAAAATTCATGTATATTTGGGTTTCCAGGGATTACAGAAGGAATTTGTCAACATCAAAATTCCCACGAAAAAACCCAAAGGGAAGGAATTAACTGACCAACAAAAACAAGTCAATAGAGAAAAAAGTAGGTTTAAGCGCACAGACAAGAAACGCGGCCGAGCGTGGCGTTAGCTGTATAGCTTCATGCTTACTGCGGCTGGACTCTGGAATTTCTACCTGATGGCAGCATAGTTTAATGTAGTGAAAGCTATAATTTTCCATTTCACTTTAAGGTTTTATTTCGCGACAAGTCTAATAAATAGCACTGTTTCAATAACAATTGAGAAAGCAGCAAAACTTTTCTGTTAGCCATTCATCCCTGCCTGTTCCCCAACTCCACAGATTAAGGGTTATGTAATTTTTGACAATATGGTTATTATAGTATTTCCCAGAGTCATCAGGTACACTAAGAGGTATAGTATTTATGACCATAGCGTAAATTAATCAAACCTTATTCTATAGACTTAAGAAAAAAAATTGTAGAAATTTGGGAACAGGAAAAAATTTCAATAATAAAACTAGCTCAAAGGTTTGGAGTGAGCAAAAGTTTTATTCAAAAATTCATCAAAAAATCTCAAGGAACTGGAGATATTAGACCTTTACCCCAAAAGGGAAGTCATCCTTCTAAATTAAATAGTGAAAAATTAGTAATCTTAAAAGAGAACGATTCTGGAGAATAGATTATCATATTTATAACCCAGAGGGTGATGACAAGAGTAAAATAGATCGTGTAGAAGAAATGATTATTGATGTGGTAAAAAAGAAGAAAATACCAGTAAAAATAGTAAACCTTTTACAAAAGTTTTTCATGATACAATATAAAACTATCCATTTTTTGAGTTTGCCTACAATCAACTCTCAGATTGGCGATCGCCTCATCCGAAAAATTAATTAAGTTTTAAAACAAGAATCGTTCTCTAATTATTAAAGACAATTATTCACCCAATAAAATTGATTTAATAATGAAATATTGGCAAGCCAAAAAGTTAACACAAACTGAATTTAATCGTTTAACAGGGGTAAAAAAACTGTCAGAGTGATGGTTCGTACTGTTAAAGCTCAAGAAAAAGAAAAAAAGAAAAAAAGAAACGAGGTCGCCAGCCCAAGTTAATTCTGGAAGAACCAATTTTAATGACCCTTAAATAGACATCTCCGAAAATAGTAAAACACTTACTATAACTATCTTTTGGCGAGCGATATAGCTGCCGCACTTGCTCCCTCCGCCAACGCAAATACTTAAGATAGTTGATTTTTACGGTAAAATCAATATTATAGATACTTACTATTAAAAACTAGCTCAAAAATAGCCATATCAACTCAATAATTGCGATTAGCGAG
>NZ_JAAHGT010001117.1 GCF_010672385.1 Okeania sp. SIO2F4 | reverse complement strand
TGGCTTACCTTCATAATAAACCTTCTGTCTAAACCGGATTCAGTACAATATCAAGTCTGGTAGCATCATTAGACATCTCCACAAAAGAGGGAATAGGTATGGAGGGGGAAATAATTGATAATTTCTGTAGGATAATTGATTTTATTTTTTATTTTTGGAGAGGTCTATTAGTATATAAAAGGGCTTTGTTCCATGAATGTTGGGATAGGGTAGGAGTCAGGAGTCAGTCCTCAGGACTCAGGAGGAAGAATTTAAGAAGTGATTTTTCTGTCTCGCGTCAACCCAAAATTCCCTCCATACATGATCTCCCGAGAACGAAAACCTTGTACTTTTTCCAGACCATTACAGGCAATTACCACGATTGAGTCAATGCTTTTAGATTTGATCGCTAGAGCAATAACTATTGGACAATAGATGAATAAAACATCAATATATCCGAAAGCGAGCAATCATTACTTTTATGCAACAAAGCCATATAAAAGTCATAATGGAAAAAAGTCTTCTTTCTGCCTTCCTTCCACAACAGATTTAGAATGAAAAACCTATCTAACTTAAACTGCTAAAAATTTTTGGATTATCTCTTGAGTTAGGTCTGTGGTATTTCCTGACGCAACAATTCCTCCTTTTTGCATTGCATAATATCGGTCTGCTTTGCTTACAAAATGGAGATGTTGTTCTACCAAGAGAACAGAAATACCTCTAGTTTCAATAATATTTCTGAGGGCAGTTTCTATCTCTAAAATAATAGAGGGTTGAATACCCTCTGTTGGTTCATCTAATAAAAGTAAATTTGGTTTACCCATCAAAGCACGAGCGATCGCTAGTTGTTGTTGTTGACCTCCACTCAAGTTTCCTCCCATTCTAAATAACATTGTTTTCAGAGTAGGAAATAACTCGAATATTTCTTCGGGTATTTCACTTTTTCCTTTTCTACCTTCTTTTCTTGCTTCTAAACCTAACAATAAATTTTCTTTTACTGTCAATCTAGGTATAATTTCTCTACCTTGGGGTACATAACCAATACCTAGACGAGCGCGTTGGTCTGTTGTGAGGTTAGCGATCGCTTTACCCCATAAGTTAATTGTTCCTTTCCGTGGTTTTAGTAATCCCATTATTGTTTTTAATAATGTTGTTTTTCCGACTCCATTTCTACCAATTAAACATACCATTTCTCCTTGTTTTACACTTAAATCAACATCTCGCAGAATATGACTTTCTCCATAAAATACATTTAGATTAGATATTTTTAGGGTGATATAATTAAGCTGATTTTTCTGAGTTTTATTCTGGATATCGAAATTCATATAGCAATCCTATTTTATTTGTGTATAAAAATCTTACTGCTTTTAGGGAACGCTTAACTGGTGGGAATTTCAGTTTTTTTATCTACTTTTTAATTACCCGCAACCTATGGGCGGATTGCTATAGTTTTTATTTTTTTTGATTTTTTATTTTAGTTTAAGGAAGAAGGAGGAAGAATAATTTAGTTATCTAGGGAGAAAAGGAGTAAAGATTGAAAAAAAAGGGAACAATGATAGAGATAGCTGTCTAAAATGAATAGGAGCAGCTCTTTTTAAAAAAGCGGTTAGGACTCAGCCAGATGATTTTTATAGAAGTTTTAATTAACATAGAATACAGAAATTTTGGCTTAAAGGCAGAAAGAAGAAGGCAGAAGGGAGACAGAGGGCAGAAGTTTTGTAGTCAACATTTTGGAAAACCCCTATAATCAGCGATTAAGGGAATTTCAACCCCGATAATACAATCCTGCCTATGCGGGGTAGCAGGTAATTTTAACCAGAGCCGCTGTCGCTAAAAGCTGAAGGCCGAAGTTCCGACCCAGGAAGCTAGCTGTTTGCGGAGTATTCCGGTACGGAAATGCTTTTAGCTGATAGCTAGTTAAACATCTCTGCTCAAGATGCACTTTTTTGTAGCATTCTTTTTTCAAAGTAGTATAATCCTCCTGAAAAGTCGTCATTGCAACGATATGAAATAATCTAGCGCCACCCCTGAGATTACTTCCTTTAAGGAGTTCCAGTTGCTCCAGACCTACAATAGCTAATTATATTATATCCATTTATATTATATCCATTTGTATTGTTTGTGTAAGTCCTGGGAAAAATATAGTCGTTTTAATTAAGATTGAGACAAAAATTGAGTATAATAAAATCAAGTCAACTAGAAACTATTTTTAACCATGCCTTACAGTTTAGACTTAAGACAAAAAGTAATAAATTTTGTGGAAAATGGTGGTAGAATTACCGAAGTAGCTCATATCTTTGGGGTAGGAAGAGCTTCGATATATAGATGGTTATCTCGCCCAAAATTGGAAGCAACGAAGGTAAAACGTCGTCAAAGAAAATTAGATTGGAAAGAATTGGAAAAAGATGTCAAACAAAATCCAGAAGCTAAATTAGCACAGAGAGCTAAAAAAAATTAAGTTAATCCTACGGCTATATTTTATGCCTTGAAAATCATGAAAATCACTCTTATTAAAAAACAACTTCGTGATAGAGAAAGAAATAGATAAAAAAGAATAAAATATTATCAAAAATTACGAAAATTAATCAAAAAATCGGGAAGCAAAAGTCTTGTGTTTATTGACGAATCAGGATTTTAAGAGAATCAAAACTGTATTTATGCCTGGTCAAAAAAAGGGAGAAAAGTTGATGGTGAGCAAGAGGGAAAACAAGGGAAAAGAGAAAATTTAGTAGCTGGTCGAAGAAAAAAGGAAAAAGTATAAATTGCACCAATAATATTTAAAGGAACCCTGAATGCAGTAGGATTTGAAAACTGGTTAAGTCAACATTTATTACCA
>NZ_JAAHGT010001116.1 GCF_010672385.1 Okeania sp. SIO2F4 | reverse complement strand
GCCTTTTGTTTTCCCTACTCTGAAAATTCAACAAAAAGCTAAGGAATATCTACACAACGAATCTCCTAATATAGTTGTTTTGATAGACTACATGGGGCCGAATCTTAGTATTGGTAATTATATTCGTAAAACTTGGCGGAATTTGCCGATTATTTGGTACATTGCTCCTCAAGAATGGGTTTGGTCTCTGGGAAAGGATAAAACAGCTAAAATAGTTAATTTGACAGATAAACTTTTGGCTATTTTTCCAGGAGAGGCAAATTATTTTCGGCAACAAGGAGCTGAGGTTACTTGGGTAGGTCATCCTATTATTGATAGAGTAAAAATGGCTCCTACTAGGGAAAAAGCTCGTAGAATTTTGGGAATAGCTCCAGATACATTGGCGATCGCTTTATTACCAGCATCTAGGCAACAAGAAGTTAAGTATTTAATGCCTATAATTTTTCGAGCAGCTCAAATAATTCAGGAAAAATTACCCGAAGTTCATTTTCTGATTCCTCTATCTTTAGAGACTTATCGTTATCCCATTGAAGAGGCAATTAAAAAGTATCAACTACAGGCAACAATTTATCCAGCTTTGCCACAAAATAGTCAAGAAATACTAGAGAGTAATAATTTAGAAATTATGGCTGGAGCGGACTTGGCGATCGCTAAATCTGGTACTGTAAATTTGGAAATAGCTTTGCTAAATGTTCCTCAAGTCGTAATATATAAGGTTAATCCTATTACTGTTTGGATTGCTAGGAATATTTTGAGGTTTTCGATTCCATTTATGTCTCCACCTAACTTGGTACAAATGAAGTCTATTGTGCCAGAGTTATTCCAAGAAAATGCTACTCCTGAAAATATTGTCTCTGAAGCTTTAGAACTTTTATTAAATTCTCAACGCCGAGCTAAGACATTAACTGATTATCAAGAAATGCGTCAATCTTTGGGAGAAGAAGGAGTTGGCGACCGGACTGCTAAAGCAATTTTAAATTTAGTTTTAACCAGAAAATAAAAATATTTTTCAGAGTAGGGGGTCAGGTATTTCAAGTAATCTCATTTGATCAGATATTTGATCTTAAAAAAGCAATCAGCAATCAGCAGTCAGCAGTCAGCAGTAAACGTTTAGAAGGGGATTTAAACCCCTCCGCGCACCATCCTGCTTATAGAAGCAGGGGATGTTTTACCCAAGCTCAAAAAGCTGTTAACGCAGTTCCTCCGCAGGAGGCTAGCGTATGGGCTAAAAGCGAGCTAGCTAGTTAAAGTCGCCCTAGTGGTCTGTAAGAGATTGAATGTATAATGTATCAGGAAATATAAAAAAAGAAGATAGGGAACAGGGAATAGGGAATAGGTGAAGAAAAAATTATTTGTCGCCTATTTGTACCATAACTTTAGGAGTATGAATACTTATACCCGCTAACTGCAAACTGATTTCAATCCCTGGCCTTATTCAAGCTTTAAGATTTAGTTGATGACAAGTTTCTTAATAGTTATTTGACAAACACGGGACTTACGCACCCAAACAAGAAAAAACAAGAAACCGGGTTTATTGCCTTGATTATTATTCTTCAAACCAGGAAATTTCGTCGATAAACCCGGTTTCTGCGTAAGTCCTAAAACACTCTCTCAAACTGATTATGAGGAACGATAAACTCTCAAAAATTTTGATTGATAAGCTTTTCAATTTTGAAATACCCATCATTTTTATCTTGACAGAATACTAGAAGGGCGAGACTTTAAACCCAAAATATTTGGTAAAATGGTTGTCTGTGACTCAAACAATATTTTGGCTACATCGACCTTTCATAAGTATTAATTAATATTATGTTCAGTCGAATACTTATACAGCATATTTCGGACAAATGATGTACAAGGCGCGAATAGTAAAATTATTGTGGTGTGGGCATCTTGCCTACTAAATCTGTACCTCATAACAGAGGGAATTGCTGTAAATAATTTTTAGTATTTTAACAGAAGTTTAAAAGTAGAGATTCGGAGTCCAGTAATCAAACTCCTAAAAAGAAAAAAACTGTCCTGGATTTAGAGGATAAGGTTTTTTTCTTATTAATTTTAGTTGCTTTTTCATTGTAAATATTATCAATAATTATACCTAGTTTTTCACCTAAATATTAATGTTTAATCATAAAACTAGCAAAAATATTTTCTAAGCTTATATGAATGGTATTTATTTCTGGTTTGGGTTTTATTTAAAACATATTTACTTGTTAGATAACATATACTTGTTATATAACATAGAAAATAAAACTAAAAAAATATTGTATAAATTGTTGATTGTTATTGGCAAAACATTTCTGTTACTGAGTTCTGTAATAGCTATTGAAAAACCAATTTTTGCAGGAGAAATTAGGAGTAACATTGTCTCTATAGAAACAAGAAATAGCCTTGAATTTAAAGGTTTTTTTGATGGTTATCAAAGGTCTAAATCTGGTTTGGGTGAATTCATAGAAGTAGGAATTCAGAAACGAAATATAGTAGAAATAATAGAACAGAAAATTTATGCTGATGCTTATCTGCGCGGTTATCTACAATTTAAAATTGACTTAGGTGAGTACATCAGTATGAATGAAAGTGAAATGTATTTGCAAGCTATAGGGTTTGAATATGGTTGTTTGACAGCAAAAGCTGGATTAAATGAATTTCCAGAAGTGGGAATGAATAAGTTAGGTTTAGCAGAATTAAGACAACAGTTAATTTATATTGATGCTTATCAGCAAGGTTATGATAGATGGCTATTGACTAATTCTTGTGTACCTAGACCATATAATTAGGACTCAGAAGTTAGAAGTCAGAAGTTAGGAGGAATTATAGGGGAGGTAGTAGA
>NZ_JAAHGT010001115.1 GCF_010672385.1 Okeania sp. SIO2F4 | reverse complement strand
TGGGTGATGTTCAAGCAATTGACTACCGAGCTAATATTGAACTGATAGATTGTGCGGTGAAAGTTGATGTTAAACATTTTGTATTTATCTCTGTCTTGGGAGCAGAAAGAGGATATGAAGATTCACCTACTTTTAAAGCAAAAAGAGAGGTAGAAAAATATCTCAAAGCTAGTGGATTGAATTATACTATTTTGCAACCTTCTGGTTTTGCTTCTAATCTATTACCACTGGCAGAAAGATTTAGAGATACAGGAATTTATCTACTTATTGGAGAGTCGAAAAATCGCACTTCAATAGTTAGTACAGATGACTTGGCAAAAATTGCTGTGGATTCTGTTTCTATACAAGCTGCTTGTAATCAAATTTTGCCTGTGGGGGGACCAGAAATTATTTCTAGAGTCGAAATTTCTCAGATATTTGCTGGAATTTTTAATCGGGAACCTATAGTTATTAATCCACCTTTATTTGTATTTGACGGATTACGGAATACTCTGGGATTATTTAATCCAGAACTACAAAAAACTTTGGGTACTTTAAGAGTATTATTGGCAAATGAATTTTTCTGCACTCCAGAAGAAATTGAGAATTTGGAGAGAATATTTGACATGAAAATGGAATCTGTAGAAAGTTATATTCGCCGGAATATTGGGAGAGTAAATAATTAATTATTAATTATTACCTCTTCTGATAAATTAAAGAGGATAGAGTAAAATTATTTTTTGTTCTTTATTTCTCCATTAATAGAGAGGTTTTATACCTTGATTGTTTCGGTAAATAAAGTAGGGGGCGATTAGCTGTTTTCTGGTGTATAACTATAGTTAACGCCTCTAATAATACCGTTTTACTAAAGTCATAAGTCAATGGGGGTAATTCATATTTGATTTGGGGAGATCAACTTAGGGCTTCTATGTTAGGAATCCAAGAAAATGATTCGAGCGATCGCTAAAAACTGAAAAGTATGCAAATTCAACAACAAAAAAACTATACTCCCACGGAATATTTAAACTTTGAAATTAACTCACAACAACGACACGAATATATTAATGGCGAAATTATTCCAATAACTGGCGGTACTCCAAATCATAATCAGATATCTCTCAACTTCACCGCAGCTTTAAATTTTTCTCTCAAAAGTCAATCATATCGAGTTTTTGTAGCAGACCAACAACTTTTGATTCAAAAAAAAGTATCTATACTTATCCTGATGTGATGGTTACTTCAGGAGAATTGCAATTACAAACAGGAAGAAAAGATGCTATTCTCAATGCCCTAATAATTGCCGAAGTCTGGTCAAAATTTACTAGAAATTATGACAAATACGAAAAATTTGCAGCCTATAGAACTATTCCTACATTTCAAGCATATTTGCTTATAGACCAATACACAATGCAAGTAGAACAATATTATAAAACTGCTCATAAACAGTGAATTTTCTCAGAATATAACGAAGCCAGCGAAACTATTTCTCTCAATTCAATTTCTTTCCAAATAACTATGGCATATCTTTACAATAAAGTCGAATTTGAAGCATAAGAAAAGTCTTTTCAGCGAACAATTATCAGTTATATGGCAGAGAATAGGGAACAGTTGAAAAAAAATTCTTTCTTCCTCTAGAGATAATATAAGTCGCTACAAATTTTGATATTATTTAGAGGTCTCAAATAATTACTCAAAAATTCGCAAAATGGAAAAACCCGCAGATAATCAATATCCAATTAATGACCTATTAAAACAACGTTGGAGTTCTCTAGCTTTTATTGACAAAATGGTTTCTTCTGAAGTATTACTTTCACTTCTAGAAGCAGCAAGATGGTCTCCTTCTTGTTTCAATGAACAACCATGGAGTTTCATAATTGCTACTAAGGAAAACCCTACTGAATATGACCGTCTTTTTAGTTGTATTGTAGAAGGAAATCAACCTTGGGCAAGTCTTGCTCCTGTGTTAATGATATCTGTTGCTAAACTTTCTTTTGACAAAAATAATAAACCTAATAGACACGCTTTTCACGATGTAGGTTTAGCAGTTGCCAGCTTAACTTTTCAAGCAACAGAAATGGGTTTGAGAGTTCATCAAATGGGAGGTTTTCATATTGATAAAGCGCGAGAATTATATAAAATTTCAGCAGAATATGAACCAGTAGCAGCTATAGCTATTGGTTATCCAGAAGAACCCGATATTTTGCCTGAGTCTCTACGAGAGAGAGAACTTTCTCCCCGCAGTCGTAAACCTATAAGTTCTTTTGTATTTACTGGAGAGTTGGGTAAAACTGCTTCATTTATTTAGTTTTTAAAGAAGCGATCGGCACTTAGCAATAGTATTCAATAGGAAAACTTGTAGTAGACTAACAAGCTGTGTCAGTCTACTACAAGATGGTTTACTAAAATCAATCACTTATTTTTCCCGACTCCCTCTTCTAGAAATAATGTCAGCAAAATATACTTATCATCAAGCTGTCAAAAATGCTTTAACTAAAGATGGTTGGAAAATTACTTTTGACCCTTATCCTATTAAATATGAAGAAGTTAAATTATTTGCCGATCTAGCTGGTGAAAAAACAATTTATGCAACAAGAGAGGGGAAACAAATTGTGATTGAAATTAAAAGTTCCCTGAGCCGTTCTCCAATGCGCGAATTTGAAACAGCATTAGGATAATATTTAATTTATCAAACATTTCTTTCTCTTATACCAATTACCATGCATTAATGCTATACTTCAGCTATACTTCAACACCTCAATAGTTACTAAGATTAAAAGTCTGTTTTTGACAATTATTAGTCGGTATTTTATAGATTTTTCCTACTTTTCCTCTCCCCACACCTCCCACACTTC
>NZ_JAAHGT010001114.1 GCF_010672385.1 Okeania sp. SIO2F4 | reverse complement strand
GGTCCCATAAAAGTTTAAGCTAAAAATTGAGAATTCCCTCAAACACTAGATGTAGTGAGAAAGAACTATAGCGCTACAGTACATCTAGAGTCAATCGACAAAATCAGCCTAATTCCAGGAATTGTGCCAGAGCACAAAAATTCAGTTAGTAGTTAGGCAAGTTTTGAGGTCCCATAAAAGTTTAAGCTAAAAATTGAGAATTCCTCTAAAGACTAGATTTAGTGAGAAAGAACTATAGCGCTACAGTACATCTAGAGTCAATCGGCAAAATCAGCCTAATTCCAGGAATTGTGCCAGAGCACAAAAATTCATTTGGCAGTTAGGAAAATTTTGGGCATTGCCGAGTGGTAATGATTTTTAGATTAAGTACCAACGCAAAACATAAGTTTTTCAATTTTACCTTCAGCTACTTACCATTACATTTCAGCAACGCCAAATTTTGAGGTAAGAGCAAAGTTTAACTAAAAATTGATAATTCCTTTAAGCACTAGATGTAGTGAGAAAGAACTATAGCGCTACAGTACATCTAGAGTCAATCGGCAAAATCAGCTTAATTCCAGGAATTGTGACAGATGATAAAAATTCAGTTAGTAGTTAGGAAAATTTTGAGGTATGATAAAAGTTTAACTAAAAATTGAGAATTTCCTCTAAACACTAGATTTAGTGAGAAAAAACTATAGCACTACACTACATCTAGAGTTTAGGGAAAAACATGCATAATTTCTGGAAATGAAAAATTTTAAGGAATATCTTCAGCTAAGGTACAGTCATCACAAATTCCGAAAAATTCCAAAGTGTGGTAAAAAATCTTAAACTTGTGGGACTGCTGCAACTTGTCTTCCAAATCGTGGAGAGGACATTCATTAATAGGTATAGAAGTCCCACATTTAACACAAGTCATATGATGTTGGTCTTGCTGTAGACAACTATAAACAGATTCACCATTGGCCAAAGTCCGGACAATTACTACACCCTCTTGCTTGAGAGCATCCAAAGAACGATATACTGTTGCTAGCCCCAGAGGTCGGTTACATCTGCGTAGTTTTGAATAGATATCCTGAGCAGATAGCGATCGCTTCTGGGTTTTTAGTAGTTTTAAAACACGCTCTTGAGAGCGGGTGCGATTGGTTTTCATGGCCAATGTAGTTAATTTGGGTAGAACTTAACAGATAATATCTAAGTAGTTAAATTAAAATCTAAAATTTTGTACTAACGTGACAAAACAATATCAAGCACAAATCCATGTTACCCTAAGACCATCTGTTTTAGACCCTGCTGGTACCGCAGTTCAATCTGGGTTGGCACAAATGGGACATAAAAATGTAGAACAAATTAGAATTGGTAAATATATTGAGTTGAAACTTCAGGCAACGGATGAAGCAACTGCTAGAGAACAAATAGAATTAATCTGCGATAAATTATTGGCAAATCCTGTCATTGAAAATTATCGTTTTGAATTAGAGGGAGTAGGGAGTAGGGAGTAGGTTCAATAATTAATAATTAATAATTAACAATTAACAATTAATAATTAATAATTAACAATTAATAATTATCTCTTCTGATCAAGAAGAGGATTGGCTCAAAGGAATTTTTTTTCTTCTCTTGGTTGATTGGATATGGCGTTTTCGGCGCTTGAGCCGACATGAAACGCGGAGCGACTTGAATTGCGGAGCGGCTCTGCGTTCTTCGGGAGACCTCGCCATCCCATCCTAACGGAATGCTCCGCAAACAACCGCTTTTTTCTCCATGAATGGAGAGGCTTTATACCTTAATTTTTCCGTGAAAGAGAGGTATTTTTTTCCTAGCAATCAACAAGCTTAAATTAATTTAAAATTTATATGAAATTTGGCATTATTATGTTTCCTGGTTCCAATTGCGATCGGGATGTAGCTTGGGTAACTCAGGGGTTATTGGGTCAACCAACTCGCATGGTTTGGCATCAAGAAGAAGATATTTCTGATGTGGATGTAATAGTTATCCCTGGAGGTTTCAGTTATGGGGACTATTTAAGATGTGGAGCGATCGCCCGTTTTTCCCCAGTAATGAAAGCAACTATTATCCACGCTCAAAAAGGTAAATTAGTTTTGGGGATCTGTAATGGTTTTCAGATATTGACAGAAATAGGGTTATTGCCAGGGGTATTGGTGCGAAATCAGAAATTAAATTTTATTTGCAATCAAGTTCCTGTCAAAGTAGAAAATTCTGATACTCCTTGGACATCAGCTTATACAAAAGGAGAAGTAATTAGTTTGCCAATAGCTCATGGTGAGGGTCATTACTATGCTGATGCAGATACTTTGAAAGATTTGGAAAATAATTGTCAAATATTATTTCGCTATTGTACAGAAAATGGTGAAATTAGTCCAGAAGCTAATCCCAATGGTTCCCTTAACAATATTGCTGGTATCTGCAACCGTCAAGGCAATGTCTTGGGAATGATGCCTCATCCAGAGAGAGCATCAGACCCAATGTTAGGTGATACAGATGGCATGAAATTATTTAAAGGGTTATTAATGGCTGTAGTTGGAATTTAGTTACAGTCATCTATGGTAGTCTCTTTCCCTATGAAAATAAAACTCAATTTAAATTTAGAGCATATTGCAGTTCAATAATTAATAATTAATAATTAACAATTAATAATTAATAATTACCTCTTCTTGAAAACGGATAGGATTGATTAAAAGGGAATTTTTTTTCTTCTCTTGGTCGATTGGAGGCTAGCGAGGAGACCTCGCCATCCCATCCTAACGGACTGCGAGCAATTCATGTCGCGAAGCGTTAACGAAGTTGTGCGTTAGCTAAACGACCGCTTTTTTCTCCATGAATGGAGAG
>NZ_JAAHGT010001113.1 GCF_010672385.1 Okeania sp. SIO2F4 | reverse complement strand
ATTATACAGCCAGCCCCAAATCACTAAAAACTAGGTAATATAATACTTTTAGCTAAGTTTACAAATCAGCTATAAAATTAACTCCAAAACTATTAATCAAAATAGAGCTAAAAACGATAAAAAATAGTTATAAAAACTACTTTAATTTCAAAAAACAGCTTCAAAAAAATATTTTATATACTATAAAAATTGCCATATAAACAACAGAACTAACTCATAGATTAGTAGAATAAACCACCAAAGAAGAAAATTTATATGTAGCATTTAATATAGAAAATTTTCCCTTTTAATCAATCCCGACTATTTTTATCGGGTATAGTTGACGGTGATTTTTACCCATGCTACTATCCAAAAAATGCTGAACAGTTCTGAGAAAAGAAGTAGGGAGAAAGACCATGACCCAGGCCATAACAACTCACAATCAAATCCACAGCACAAATACAGCCATAGAAAATCTCAAATGCAAAGAATGTGGAGAAGAATACGCTTTAGAAGCCAAACATATATGTGAAGATGTATGCTTCGGTCCTTTAGAAGTAAAATATGACTATGAAAAACTCAGTCAAACAGTAAGTCGGGCAACAATCGAAGCAGGTCCTAACTCTATCTGGCGTTATCGTCACTTCCTACCAGTAACAACAGACAACGTTATAGATGTAGGAACAGGGATGACCCCCCTAGTAAAATCAGAACGTTTAGCCCGTCGCCTAGGTCTGAAAAATCTCTACATTAAAAATGATGCGGTAAATATGCCTACCCTTAGTTTCAAAGATAGGGTAGTATCAGTTGCTCTGAGTCGTGCTAGAGAATTAGGTTTCTCCACAGTATCCTGTGCAAGTACAGGCAACCTAGCTAACTCCACCGCAGCGATCGCCGCTAAAGCAGGTTTAGAATGTTGTGTATTTATTCCTGCTGACTTAGAAGCAGGTAAAGTTCTCGGTACTCTTATTTACAACCCAACAGTTATGGCAGTTAAAGGGAACTACGACCAAGTAAACCGCCTCTGTTGTGAAGTAGCAAATACTTACGGTTGGGGTTTTGTCAATATTAATCTCCGCCCTTACTATTCTGAAGGTTCAAAAACTCTCGGTTTTGAAGTTGCCGAACAACTAGGATGGAAACTTCCAGACCATGTAGTTGCTCCTATTGCCTCCGGTTCCCTCTACACCAAAATTTATAAAGGGTTCCAAGAATTTGTCAAAGTAGGTTTAGTAGAAGATAAAGCAGTTCGTTTTAGTGGAGCGCAAGCTGAAGGTTGTTCTCCAGTAGCTCAAGCATTTAAAGAAGGTCGTGATTTTATTAATCCAGTTAAACCTAATACTATTGCCAAGTCAATTGCTATTGGTAACCCCGCGGATGGTATTTACGCATTAGAAGTAGCTCGCAAAACAAACGGCAATATTGAATCTGTGAATGATGCTGAAATTATTGAAGGTATCAAGTTATTGGCAGAAACAGAAGGTATCTTTACCGAAACAGCAGGTGGTACAACTATTGCGGTATTGAAAAAATTAGTAGAAGCAGGTAAGATTGACCCTGAAGAAACTACCGTTGCTTATATTACAGGTAATGGCTTGAAGACCCAAGAAGCAGTACAGGGTGAAATTGGCGAACCTCTAACAATAGATGCAAAGTTAGAAAGTTTTGAGAGAGCTTGGGAACGCGCTCAAACATTAGACCGTCTTGACTGGCAACAAGTTTTGGTTTAATTTTTCTAGTTGGGGTTTGGTCTGCAAACCCCTAGAAAATCTTCAAACTATCTATACAATGTAGGAGATGAAAATTTCAAATATTGTATTAGTATCCAAACTCCCACAAAAAATTCAAACAGTAGATTAGTATAGCCTCTAAGCTAAAATTGTTGGTCAAAAAGACTATCCGACAGCACTTACTTCGTTAGCTTTTTCCCAGTGACCTTACCCACATAATAAAATAAATCTAAACACGCTAGTAGGTTAGTAAACATAATTTTTTCCTGAAAAAGTGGCAGTTATTATTAAGTTCACGTCATAATTAAGTATTTGCAGATAAGTATTAGCTAGAGGAACAAATTACTAAGTTATACAATTAAAATTTTATTCCTAAATCCTCGGGAAAAATTCTTAGTTGAATTTTCTTAGCCTCAAAGGTTTAGGGGTTTGGAGACCAAACCTCCCAGAAAAGTTTCAAACCTTATGGTGGGCGTGGAAACATAATTTTTTCCTTAAAAATTGGCAGTTATTTCCGAAGCCACCCCTAGAATTAATATTTACAAATAAGTATCGTCAACTATTAGCTACACAAATAAATTACTAAGTTATGGCAGTTACAGTTTTAATTCCTACCCCACTACAAAAATTCACTAAAGAGCAAGCAAAAATTGAATGTGGCGGTGGTAATATCTCAGAATTAATAGAATCTCTAGAAACAAATTTTCCAGGGATTAAAAAAAGTCTCTGTGATGACCAAGGGGAACCCAGGAGATTTTTAAACTTCTACGTCAACAGTGAAGATATTCGATTTTTAGAAGGAACAAAGACATCTTTGAAAGATGGAGATGAAGTTAGTATTGTTCCTGCTGTTGCTGGTGGTTAGATAGGTTTGGAGAAAGAGGAATTTGACAACCTCGGTTTTTTAAAATTTCCCAGCAGTTTCTAAAAATCGCCTTAATTAAAATTTTGATGATTGAGGATGTGTTAATTAACTTTAGCACATCCTTAAATTTTTCAATTTCAGCAAATCATTTTTCAGAAAAGTTATACCAATTCTCATTTGCTTAAATAAAATAAAGATCGCTCTTGATAAGTAAGAGAGCGATCGCCTCAACCTTGTAGTATTTTTGCTTGCTTATTAGCTATTGGA
>NZ_JAAHGT010001112.1 GCF_010672385.1 Okeania sp. SIO2F4 | reverse complement strand
GGTACACTTTCAAGAAAGATAAATTAGGAATTACTTTTGAGGGTGAACATGGAAGAGCAGACTCTTATATTTATCAAGATTCTTTAGCCATTCTTCGGGAAAGCCCTATGACAAAGTAAGTATGTGAAAAAGTTTTATGGGTTGGCATTTCGTGGCAGTAATAAATTCATAAACATCTTAAATAACTACTACCTTCTGTAAAACTATTCATATAAATTTATCTTTTTGGATTTGATATATTTCTCTGTTTTTTTAACTTGTTTTTCTAACTTGAAACTATCTTTAATATAGAGAGTAAAGCATAAAAATAGACGAAGAATATGACCCCCTGGAGTTCGATTATACCCAATTCTTTCATGGGGTCTTAAACTGAACTCTAGATTATAGACACTTAGTTCGTCTAAACTTGCTTCAACTATTATATCTGAAAAATTTTTAAATCCTTCTCTCCTAATAGCTTCGTATAGTGGTGCTTTTTCATTTTTCTTTATGGCATTTACTATGTGATTTATTATTCTTTTTTCAACATTTTCACTAAAGCCTACATACCCTTCTATATTAATGTTTAATTGAGAATTGAGAGTTTTGTGTTATCCAATAAACTGAATAATTTTGTTGGTTGCTAAAGTTTAAAATTGCTGGAAAAAACTTAAATAAGTTTGATTTTTAACATACATATTTTAGTCCTAACCCCTATCCAAAAATAGTTTTGAGCTACTCTCACCCCTTAAGGTAGAGCAAGTTTAATCAACTACATTGCCTTTATATCAAGCCTTTTAGTTAAAGCCTCCCCTACAATTTTTTTCAACATTTAATTCATACCAATTCCCCAAAATAATCCTATATTTAGGTAATACTTCAGTAATTAAGTAATTAACACAAGCCGAATAATTTTTTTGTAATTTGAGCAAATTTAATGTGAATTATTCTTATGTTGACTTCTCGCTCTCGGACGTTTCATGCAACGTCCCTACTACTCCCCCTCCTGGGAGGGGCTAGGGGTAGGTCCCCTACTCTGAAATAGATAAAGTTTTTGAGAAATGGTATTAATGGTATTAAATATACCCACTTAAATTCTTTGTAAACTTAACTCTTTCGCTAACTTTATTGCTGCTTTCATACTTGTAGCATCAGCAATACCCTCACCTGCTATATCAAATGCCGTACCATGATCCGGAGAAGTCCTGACAAATGGTAAACCAATCGTAGTATTAACAGCTAAATCAAAAGCCATTAGTTTTACCGGAATTAAACCTTGGTCATGGTACAGTGCCAAATAAGCATCGTAAGTCTTTGCTGCTAAACCTAACCAAGCTTGACCAGGTTTAACCCACATCGTATCCGGTGGTACTGGTCCATAAAGCTCTATATTCGGTAGGCGATCGCCTTCCTTCTTCAACCAAGGAATTAACCAATCCCTTTCCTCCATTCCTAATTGCCCATTTTCTCCACTGTGAGGATTTAAACCAGCAATAGCAATTTTTGGTCTAGAAATGCCAAAATCCTTTTGCAAACTTTCCACCAGTAATTCTAATTTCCAACTCATTAACTCTGGTGTTAGAGCCAGTGGTACTTGACTTAATGGTATATGTGTGGTAACTAAAAGAGAACGAAGTACAAAATTACTATGGGGCGAACGGGCAACAAATAACATTCCAAACTTTTTTACTCCTGCTTTTTCTGCTAAAAGTTCCGTTTGACCAGGATACTTATGACCAGCCATCTGCCAGCAAGTCTTAGAAATAGGAGCAGTAACAATACCATCAAATTCTCCAGCTAAAGTCTGGGCGATCGCCTTTTCCATGTAACGAAAACTAGCTTCCCCACTCACAGCATTACCTTTACCCAGACAAATATCTTCTAATTTTCCATCAAATTCTACATCTAAAATTTTCAAATTTTCCCAATTGACCAGCTTTTCCAGAGATAATTTTTGATAGGTTTCTTGCAAAATTTGACGACTACCAACTATTGTCAAATCACAATTTTCTGTAACACTCGGATCTGCTAAAGCCTTCAGAACTATTTCTGGCCCTATACCTCCAGGGTCTCCAATAGTTACTGCTAAACGAGGAATTGTCTTTTTTATTTCACTTACGGGTGTCTTCATAATGGCTTAAAATACAGATACAAAATGTATAGGAGTATTTTAAGAACATGAGTGGTGAGATTTTCAATGCAGCAATTTTGTCTTTTTCGGTAATCTTGATTGGTTTAGCAGGAGGTTTCCTCTTACTTAAATTACAAGGAGGCGAATAATTAGAGTTTGCTGAAAAAGTTTTTTTAAGGAGTGGGGGAGTGGAGCAAGGCTAATTCTTTGTCGTCAGAGAATATTGATATGAAATACAACAAAATGTGCTACTCTCCACCTCTCCATCAATTTTTCTCTTAGGAAAAAAGCGCTCTGCACAGTTCTAGCTGTATCAGTCCAGTAGGAAAATTTCACTACCCACCTCTTCTGGTGGGGTGCTTCAAAGAATGAATTAATTATTGCGACCTACGCAACAGAAGAGAAATTTTACTATCCATCTGTTCTGGTGGGGTGCTTCAAAGAATGAATTAATTATTGCGACCTACGCAACAGAAGAGAAATTTTACCGAGAAATTGTGGGTATGCGCCTCCCCTTGGATAGGGGAAAAAAGCGGTTGAGGGATGGCGAGGTCCCCTCGCTTGCCTCCAATCAACCAAGAGAGCGGTCGGCAAGCGGAGCAGTCCGTTAGGATGGGATGGCGAGGTCTCCGTTCCCTCCGGGACGCTACGCGAACTTCGAAGCTTTGCGAAGCGCAAACGCTTGCCTCCAATCTCCCAAGAGAGAAGAAAAAATTTTTCATAATTAGTCAATC
>NZ_JAAHGT010001111.1 GCF_010672385.1 Okeania sp. SIO2F4 | reverse complement strand
CAATAAACTTAACTGGTTCACTACCCCCCCAAGCAATTAACAATTCAATCATAATTATTCAACCTCTTATTGATTAGTTATTTTTAATTATAGTCATTTGTTTGTAGTTTGGCTCTAGCCCGACTATTTCAGATAACTAATTATAATAAAGCCTTTGTTTGTAGTTTTGCTCTAGCCCGACCATAGATGATATTAGTTAATTTCAGATAAGTGCATTATCAGTCTTTATTTGTAGTTTTGCCCTAGCCCCTTAAATCTCTATTATCAGGCTAGAGCCAAACTACGAGCGTACTCTATCAAGCATCAATTAATAATTATTAATTATTAATTATTAATTATTTCCCCTAACTTCCTGAGCAATAAATTTAACTGCTTCACTACCCCCCCAAGCAATTAACAATTCAAGCATAATTTTTCAACTTCTTATATGTTAGTTATTTTTAATTATAGTCATTAAAACTGTTGCCTATTTGTAGTTGCACTTTAGCGTCACTTCATTATTGTAGTGGGATGAAACACCTAAAAATGTAGGTTAGGAGCGAGCAACCTAAAAGACCTCTCCCCCAACCCCTCTCCTGCTCCGAGAGGGGAGAAATACTCCCCCAACGCTAGCACTTAAGGGGGTTGGGGGGTTAGGTTTTTTGACCCACATTTTCAAGCTTGACACGACATTACTGAAATGACACACCTAAAATGTTGTAATAGTTCGCAGCGAAACCTAGTATAGTGTCAGTCCAGTAGGGTGCGTTAGACAGCTAAAATCTAAAGTTCGACAGAGATTTAACAATTTGTCGTAACGCACCATTCTAGTAGTAGCATGAAAAGACTTATTATTGTTGGGTTTCCTACGTCAACCCAACCTACTACAGTGACACATCTAAAATGTTGTAATAGTTCACAGCAAAACCTAGTATAGTACGATAGTTGACCTTATACCAATTCATTTGAGAGATGTCACAAATAGTTTCAAACTAAACTTTTGAGCCTGTAAAATCTTACTTTTAACTTTTAACTGCCGTTGAATTATCCCACAAATATATGGCTTCTGATTACCCAAAAAGATTGATTTTAATTACAGTATTTTTATCATTAATTCCATTAAGCGCTGCTCAACATTTACCCAAAGTTAGTAAGAATTTAATCTCTACATTTTGGCAAAATATAACATCAAAAAATATTCCGAATAACTCACTTACTACTGCCACTCCTTCCCCCTCACCCTCTAAACCACCAAAACCACCACTACCAACTTATAAAAACTTTGATATTCTAATTTATGGAGATGAACTTCAAGGAATATGTGCTGCTATTTGGGCAAAAAAAACATTAGGAACTACAGGCAAAGTAGTATTAATGCGTTCCAATTATGACCGTCAACCTTTAGGTGGTTTATTAACAAGAGGTGGGCTAGCTGATCTCGACTATGATAAAACCCCTGGCTGGCAAAATCAACCTTATTCTTAGTGCTTTCGTAACTTTTTCAAAAAAGCCAAAGTTGTTGAAGCTTGTGTCACTCCAGAAATTGCAGCCAAAGCCATGAAACAAATGTTAGAAGCTGTAGGAATTATCGTTATTTCTAATGCTTCTATTACTCCTTATGTGGAAAATAAAAAAATTAAATTTGTGCAGATAAACGGTACAAATATTAGAGTCAAAGCTTCTGCATTTATAGACACAACTCAAGATGCAGAATTAGCCAGAAAAGCAGGTATACCTTATTCTTTAGGATTTGCATCACAAAACAATAAATTACAGGATGAAACTATAGCAACTTCTATTGTTCCGACTGTGACTGGTTTAAGTATTTACGATTTCAAAAAATTAGAATCAAAAGTACTTTATAATCGCCAACTAATAGCAAAAATTAAGACAAAAATCCAATCTGAACAAACTCCTCCAAATGCTAAATTTACCCAGGCAAAATTTAGATTACCAATAATCAAAACATATCAAGACGGCTATATAAATCGAAGTATTGCCTTAGCCGGAGCCTATCATCTTCATCGAAAACATTCATTTAATCTAGATTTTTAATCTAGATTTTTATTTGATAAGCTGAATATTTGTAGTCTAGGTAAACGTTCATTATCTTTGAATGGATTTTTGTTTAAATATGACAGTAAAAAAGTGAGGCAAATAGAACTAAATGACTTTAAACCAACCCAGGAAATGATTACAGAAATGAAAGAACTTGAGGCTTGGTTGAGGAAAATATCTGGGAAAGATATCAAAGTAGTTATTCCCTCAGAAGTTTATATTAGACATAGTTTAAATATTACTGATGTTGTTGACCCATTGACAGGAAAAGAAATTATCAAAGGTGGCACTTCAGCAGAAAATTCTATTGGTACTTTTTCTTATGAATTTGATTTTCGGGGAGGTGTTAAAGGTTTAGGTATTAACTATTTGCCTCTACCTAGATACAACTTTGGTATTGAAAGTGCTTTAGCTAAAAATGTGAATAACTTAGCAGTTGTAGGGCGATCGTCTGGATATTTAGGAATTGCTGTAGCAGTATCACGAATTCAAACTATAAATATTTATCAAGGGCAAGCAATAGGAGTAGCTGCTGCTATAGCTAATCAAAAAGGTATACCTTTAAATCAAATGACCTCTGCTGAAGTTAGAAAAAAATTAGAAAGTTTAACAGGTAGGAAGACAAAATTAAGAGGTATAAATAGAACTGGAAATAGATATTATAGTCATATCAAATAATTTGAAGTTATATAATTATAGAGAAGTAGCTAAAAAAAATAAATAGTAGCGCGTCTAGCTTTAAAATGTGACTTAAAAAAACCTAACCCCCCAACCCCCTTCCCTATTAGGGAAGGGGGAGAAACTCCCCA
>NZ_JAAHGT010001110.1 GCF_010672385.1 Okeania sp. SIO2F4 | reverse complement strand
TATGAGGTCTCCATTTCCTGCGGAAAGGCTTCGCCAACAGAATATAAGACGCACTCAAGAAATGCGGTCGGGCAAGACCCGTCAATGCCTGTGGATGAGTAACCGCCAACGGCCTTAGGGACGCCCTTATGCAACGTCCGTACAGCAGGAAATAAACATTAAAATGTCAATTGTTATGCGGTGCGACCCCGCGGGGTGCGTAAGACGCAAGCGGTCAGACCCCGCGCCGCCGACAGCTCGCTTGCGGAACGCGCACTCCTGTGAGGGAATGCTGACCAAGAGAGGGAACGCGCACCAAGAGAGACGTTTTATATCGGTTTTATGAAGCAGAACCTGTTCATCAATCTCTTTATTTGTGGTCTAAAAGTCTTTTGGCTAATCACATTTTACGAATCTTGGCGGATGGTGTTGAAATGGCACACTCAATTGAAGGAAGACTACCATTTTTAGACCACAAAGTTGTGGAATTAGTGCGGAATATGTCAGTTGCACTAAAAATTCGTGGCCTGACATCATGTCCGTTGGTATCGTTTGCGTAAAAGCTAGGGTGAATATCTACAGGAAATTTAAGTTTTTTCCAGCTTTTCAACCTTTTTTCCTTCTTACTTCTTACTTACCTTACAATACCGATGCTACCGGACATGATATGACAGAAAAATATGTCTTAAGAGAAGCAGCAAAACCATTAATTACTGAGACGATATATCATCGCCAAAAACATCCTTCCTACAGATGGTGTGTGATTTGGTATTTTGCGTAAGTCCTGATAACTTAAATAGGATTGCTATAGGGTGTAATAGCATAACAAAGTTAAACATAACGCACCGTTTTTACAGACTTGAGTACGCTAACCAACTCCCAAAAATAATACTATACTTGCTCAAGACTTCAGTTATTAAGTAATAAGTAAGGTTCAGCAATATTTGTAAAGATTATAGGCATTAAGGGCGATTATTACTTATTCTTAATTTGCCTATTCCCTATTCTCAAGAAGATGTAGTAAGACTTTTGAAATGGGGTTTAAATCGATCTTTTTACTTTTTATTTAACTCAATGACAAAAATCCAAGCTTCTCAAATTGAATATGTAGATGTAATTATCATCGGTGGTGGAATTGCTGGAATTTCCATTGCTGAATTTCTGGCTCGTCGTAGTCGTCTTTCTATCAAAGTATTAGATAGTGCCCCACAATTAGGAACATTTGCTTCAGGTAAATTGGAAGGTTGGTTTCATACTGGGGCACTTTATTCAGGACATGATGATGCTCAGACTTTTATTAATTGTGTGAATAGTTTGGAGGATTTAATTAATCTATATAGTTCCTATTTTTCTGAACAATGTAATATTGCTCTGACAGAAACAAAACCTAATTTTTTTACCCCTACAGTTATACCTAACTCTAACGGTTGGTTTAACGATCGCCCCGTATATTTAATTCATCCTAGAAAAAATTCTCCAGAAATTAGTGTATCTGGTCTCAAAAGTGATTCGGTATATTTAGAAATTCAGCGTAACCGAGTTTTAGGCAGATTAGAAACTGCTTATGGTCAACAATATAATTGGCTGCAAAATGGAAATTGTTTGGCTCCAATTTATGCTCAAGTTGAAGCTTATGAGGGATTAAATTGTTCTTTGCGCCATTCCACAGAAACTATAGATAATCTTTGTCGTAGATTCGATCATTCTTATGGTCTAGAAAATTCAAACTATGAAATTATCAAAACCTTAGATTGTTCGATGAATACTACTGCCATAATGAGAACTTTAGTTGCTAGTGCTATGGAGCGAGGAGTGACATTCGAGACGGGAGTAACTATTGATAAATTACTAATAGATAGCTACGGTAAAATTAAAATCAAAAGTCTTTTATGTCGTACACAAAATAGCTTTCCCAAACGTCTAAAAGCACGGTTATTTATTTTTGCAGTAGGAAAAGGTTTTGAACCTTTTTTATCTGACTTACAAGTACGGGCAAAACTTAAACGTAGTCGTAGTGCAATGGTAGTAGCTAAACCTGCTTTAACTGATACTAATTTTGTCCGGATGTCTACCAAGAGAAAGTTTCATTTTAATCATTTTGTACATAATTGTGAGATAGGGGCAGAAAAATTTGTTTATTCTATGTTGGCTGATTCTAGCTATACTAATGACGACCCAATAAATCGAGAAGAGGAAGTAGATATTGAGCAAATTTTGGATTCGGCAGAACGATATTTTGGCAAAGATAAACTTTATAGTCGAAATCTTTTTAGTTATGACTGTGTAAAAACAGAATTTATTAGTCAGGAGGAACAAAAACGGCGTTATAGTTATTGGATAGAGTCAAATCCTAATAGTAACTATTTATGTGTTTTGCCTGGCAAGTTTTCCTTTTTCCCGACTGTGGCGTTTCAATCTTATCAACGGATTAAAACTCTAATTGATTTTGATGAATGTGTGGAGAAGTCAACTTTTTCTCCAAATGTTAAAGTAATGGAGGAGGCAAATAAATTAATTGCTGATTCTTATCCAATGAAAATTATCACTGAGGCAAAAACTGTTCATTAATGGATAATTGATAATTGATAATTACAAGAAGGTTTTAACCGTTACACCAATTGAAGATCAGGAAATATTATTTCTTGTCTTGGTCGATTGGATATGGTTAGTTCATTAATTGATAATTGATAATGGCGAACTTGATAATTACAAGAAGGTTTTAACCGTTACACCAATTGAAGATCAGGAAATATTATTTCTTCTCTCTTGGGAGATTGGAGGCAAGCGTTTGCGCTTCGCAAAGCTTCGAAGTTCGCGTAGCGTCCCGGAGGGAACGGAGACCTCGCCATCCAAGGACCGCTTTTTTCCCCTATC
>NZ_JAAHGT010000111.1 GCF_010672385.1 Okeania sp. SIO2F4 | reverse complement strand
TAGATGTGAGAAAAAATTGTTTTTGTCTTGCAATTTCCCACAACATCAAAATAAGATATAAGCACATCAAGCAAATTTTATGAGGTGCTATCTAAAGTCATGGTAAAAAATACTTTGTTCGTTACTGCTGCCACTATCGCTACTAAACTGTATTCACCATAACCCACTGAACTGATAGACCTAAAATGGTTTAATCAGTATTTTGAGGGGTTTCATTTCACCACAAATAACAATTTAATTTCCTAATACTCAAAAGGTTAGGAGCGTAGCGACAATAATTTCGTCTTTTAAAAAAAACCTAGACAATTCTATTTTAAGGAGTTTAAAATGAAGATGCTTAATTTAAATACCGAATCAGTTTTCAAAAAACCTTATATTTTAGATAAGATGATTGGCGGAGGAAATATAAAAAGTATGGACATGGAAGCCCTGAGAGAACGTGCGGGGCTTGCCCGTGCTGAAGTAGCAGAGCGACTAGGTATCAGCGAAACCAGTGTTCGTAACTGGGAGACGGGGCGTACAGAACCAACAATGACTCCCCAAAAGTACCTGGAAATTCTGGATATTTTAAAATGCACTCCAGAAGAATTAGCTGTGGCTAGTGATAAGTCTATTAGTCAACGGCACAAGCGTAAACCAGGTAGACCAAGAAAAGTTATACACAATAATAATGGACTAAATGAGGTAGAAAGGACAGAATCGGTAACTGGCCATTAAACATTTGCCGACCAATAACATTGGCAAAACAAACTTTACTCCAGAAAGCGATAGATTAGAAAGTAGTATTAATTTAGCTTTGGCAGTTAGTTAGCTCTGTGCTCCCCATTCCGCATATTCGCCAGCGTTACAAAGCAAACGACTATGACACTCTGTGGACTGGATAGCGCCGACGCTACCCGGTCGAAGCAGGAATAGAAAACAGGGCGTTGGTAATTGGTAAGATGATTTTCTACTCTTAGGTAATACCCATCACTTACTCTGGTTAGATATTTAGAGGTATCACAAACAGATTACTCTTAAAGTTTAATCTCTTGATTTACCAACGCCGAAAACAGACACATAATTTTATGTTTTACTGATTATTGTAGGTCTGTGAGAACGTCAACCATTCTCCTGCCCCATCAGGGATACTGTGAGTAAATTTGTGGCTGGCGTTTTTCAAACTGTTCCTAAAGCAAAGAGGCTTTCAAACTACCGAGGAGTTTTAGGTGAAAATTTTGAATAAGCTGGGTCTATTAAAAAAAACACCAGACGAGGCAAAATTGCCAGTAGATGATATTCCTGAAGCTGTAAGAGATGAATACGAAGGTGCAAAACAGCAAATTTTTCAGCCTCAGAAAAAATGGCAGGTTTGGCAATTATTACTGATAGGGGCGATCGCTCTAATCATTGGTATTGGTTTGCACTTCCAATTTAACCAAACTCCAGACAATTCTTTTGTCGCCAAAATGAAACAAAATATGGGCACAAAAGTAGTTGAACCATATCCCACTCCTATAGAAACACCTTCACCTTCGTCATCTCCGACTTCTTCCATTCAGCAGAAAGAAAATATACTCGGACATTTGCCCTACAAAGAAGCATCTTGGCAAGAATTGACACCAGTCTTTGGCAACCAAAATGTGAGACTGCGTTCAAATGCTACAGAAAAATTTAATGCCATGGCAGATGCAGCTTGGTCTGCAAATATTAATTTGGTTCCTCTTTCGGGGTTTAGAACTTTGGCAGATCAAGAGTATTTATTTTTTGAGGTAAAAGCAGAGCGGGGACAGGTGACATCTCAAAGGGCTGAAGTTAGTGCCCCTCCCGGTTACAGCGAGCATCATACAGGTTACGCTATTGATATTGGGGATGCTCGATCGCCAGGAAGTCACCTCAAAGTTAGTTTTGAAAATACTAGAGCGTTCCAATGGTTACAAGAAAATGCTGGTAATTATGGTTTTGAGTTATCCTTTCCGAGAGATAATTCTCAAGGAATTAGTTATGAACCTTGGCATTGGCGCTTTGTAGGTGATAGTCATAGTTCAAACACTTTTGAGCAGGCAAGGTCACTTGAGGAAGAGGGGTTCAACAATTAATAATTAATAATTAATAATGGCTTTGTTGCACAAAAAGAGCAAATAGGGTAAAAATAACAGTGCGTGGCTGCGTTGATTATTAAAAACTTATTCTTAAATAATGCAGAAAATTTAACACCTGTAACTATTCCCTATTCCCTATTCCCTATTCCCTATTCCCTATTCCCTAATTATGAAACAAACTTCACTCAATATTATTGCCATTGGTATTTTTGTTCTTACCATGTCTGCTTTACTAGGACCAATATTTAATGTATCTCCACTTATACCAGCGATCGCTACTTTTTCTGTGCTGGTATTAGCAACTATAGATACCCTGGGATGGCAGGGTCAGGGAGGTATGATTATTGTAGATTTAGTGGAAGGAACATCTTCAGAAAGACGCGATCGAATTATTTGTCACGAAGCTGGACATTTTTTAGTAGCTTATTTATTGGAAATTCCAGTTAGTGGATATGCTCTGAGTGCATGGGAAGCATTTCGCCAAGGTCAGTCAGCTCAGGGTGGAGTTAGGTTTGATGACCAAAAGTTAGCTGCTCAGTTACAGAAAGGCATAATTTCTGACCAACTTGTAGATCGATATTGTACTGTCTGGATGGCGGGTATTGCTGCAGAAGATTTAGTTTATGGTAATGCTGAGGGTGGAGCAGAAGATCGGGCGAAGATTACAGCAATTTTGACACAATTAAAACGTCCTGGGGAGTCTAAACTTAAACAAAGTTGGGCATCTTTGCAAGCTCGTAGTTTGTTAGAAAATCATCAGTCTGCATATAAAGCATTAGTGGAGGCAATGACAGAAAGAGCATCTGTTTCTGATTGTTATCAAGCCATTCACCAGCATCTTTCTGTTCATCAGAATTAATTTTACATGGAGTCATATCAAATCTGAGTCTGGTTTTGGCTTGTCAGTCTATATTTTTAGACATAGGAATAATATCAAATTCTTAGGAAAATATTAAATTAAGTATATAGCGCTACGCGCTAGGGAATAGGGAATAGTAAACTGTCACAGGATTTCAGGATTTAGAAATGTCCTAATCTTTGCTTCGACTGCTATAAAAATTTACTTAATTGTTGACTCATCAGTTAACACTTTGACACTCCACGGACTAAAGTCGCGTGGATTCGTGACTAGGAGCTTTCTATCGGGTTAAAGCCACGATTTCCACATTGCTCGAAACGGCCACATTGCCAGCACCGTACCGTAGTACGAATGCAGCAGTAGGGGGGATTCGCGAATCCCCCCTACTAGGGGGTGGCAATTGCCACTACTATCTGCGGCCATGCATACCATTGAGTCTGCTTTTTAGGTATGGGTTGTTTGATTCACTCGCTCGCTGGTTACAACCTGCTGTCTAACGGCTGGAAACAGAGTGCTGGTAAGCACCGAGCCACCTTTTCGGTTAACTACCTTTTAACGTGGATCGTCCACTAGATATCGGGCTTTCACCATGCCATACGAGGTCTTTGTGTCTTTAAGATTTAACTATAACACAAATTTTGAGTACGCTTTATTGCCCGTCGAGTCGTTTCCCTCCAGCCGTTAAAACAGGCACTTTTCCCACTTAACGAATTTTTACGATGATTTCCTCCTGAATTCTGACTCCTGAATTCTGACTCCTAAACAATGCTATAAATTTATTTCTTCGGTTAATTCTTCTTGAACTTTTTCCCATTCAGTTTCACTTTGTGAGAGGATTTCCGTAGCTTTTTCAAGATGAAAATCTGCTCCAGACTCAATCGCACCACGAGCCATATATTCTAACTCTTTACATAGTTCAGAAAAATTAATTGCCCCTAATAAAGCACTACTAGACTTGAGTGTATGAGAAGCTCCTTTTAATGTAGGATAATCACGTTTTTTGATAGACTTCCTAATCGTACTCATATGTTTATCGCCATCAGCAAGATAGTCTTGTATTAGAATAGCTAGGGTATCTGGTTCATCATCATAAAGATTGCGAAAGTCTTCTATAATTTTAGGGTCGAGCGCTAATTGTTGATCGTCTTTTGGTTCTAAGATATCGTCTAAGAAATCTAAACCTAACACTGTAGTTTCCTCAGTTGCTGGTAAATTCTCTGTATCTAAATCGGTTAAATCATCAACTTTTACTAATTCCTGTAAAGCTTTTTCAGTATTGCTTGGGGCAAGAATAGGGCTTGGCGCAAGAATAGGCAATGTACTTTTGAGGGATATTGTTTTCTCCAACTGAGAAGTTGACTCTACCTTACCATTAGTAAATTCCTGTTTCTGAGTAATTGGTTTCTTGGGAGGGTCTATTTTAACTAATGCTAACTCCACAGATGATGAGTGATTACTAACTCCATTTTCTGAATCAGTTTTGGATTGTGATTTTTTGTTTCGGATAGGTTTAAACCTGTTTAAAGCTTGTGCTAATTTTTCGCGATGAATTGGTTTGGTCACATAATCATCCATACCAGCATTTAGACACTTCTCGCGATCGCCCTGCATCGCATTAGCTGTCATAGCAATAATCCAAGGGCGTTTTTCTTCTGGGTATTTTTGACAAATGCGACGGGTTGCTTCTATTCCATCCATATTAGGCATCTGCACATCCATTAATACCACATCGTAGGGTATCCGCTTGAGAGCATCCAAAACTTCTATTCCGTTAGCAGCTACATCTGCACGATAACCAATTTTTTCTAGTAAGTGTATTGCGACTTTCTGATTAACTACGTTATCTTCTGCTAACAATATGCGGATATTAGAACGAACGTTACTTTTTTCACTAAGGTCTTGAAAATATTTCACACCTAAACTAGGAGTTTTGCCGTTAACCTCTCCTTCTCCTGTAGTTCCAAATACTTGCAGTAAAACATTATAAAATTGAGACTGTTTGACTGGTTTATTCAAAAATCCAGCTAAATTAATTTTTGCTTCCTGAAGTTCTCGGAAAATTTCTGCTTTACCAATATAAGTAAACATTACTAATGGTAAAGATAACTCATAATTGTTATTTTGTTTTGAGTTTTGTTCGGTTTCCAATTTGCGAATTTTTCTAGCTAATGTCAATCCATCCATATCTGAAATATTCATGGCGATAATTCCAATATCAAAAGCTCTTTTCTGTTCCAACCAGCTTAAAGCTTTGGCAGCAGAATCAGCAATTACAGGTATCATTTCCCATGATTTAACCTGTTGTTTAATTACCTCTTGATTAACAGGATGACTTTCTACAACTAATATTGTTTTGCCTTTTAAGAAACTATCAATTCTTTCAGGAGAAGGCATTGCAATTGCCTTGGCTTGAATAGTAAAATAAAAGGTTGAACCTCTACTACCTGCTTCTGGTTTGACAAAGTAATTAGGTGGAGTTCCTGCTACTTCTACTATAGATTCAGTAGCATTCAAATTCTCAATATTTATTTGATTTTTTTTGTGATTAATGTCGCCATTGTTATCAATTTTTAACAGGAATTTTTGTTGTTTTTGTTCTGGGAAATTCTTGATTTCTACTGACTGAGAAACTACCCACATTTGACCGTCCATCATTTCACTTAATCTTTGACTAATGGCTAATCCTAAACCTGTACCACCATATTGTCTACTTGTGGAAGCATCCACTTGAGAAAAAGCTTTAAATAAGCGATCCATCCGGTCTGGAGGAATACCAATACCTGTATCCTTAACAGCAAATTGTATTTCATAGTTACCTGTGATTTTACCGGGAGCTTGAAAGTTAGATATTTCTTCGTAATTTATCTCTTCTAATAAATTATCTTCTTGATGATTTTCACCAATTTTTATAGCACTGACAGAGACAACTACTTCTCCTTTTTCTGTGAATTTAACAGCATTTCCCAACAAGTTTACCAATACTTGACGCAGCCTTGTCACATCTCCCACAATCATTCCTGGCACTGAATCATCAATTAAGCAAGCCAGTTCTAAATTTTTATGTGCTGCCCTTGGTGCTAATAATTCTAGCGCTTCTTCAACACAGCTTCTAACATCCAAAGGACTTTGTTCTAATTCCAGTTTTCCAGACTCAATTTTCGTAAAATCAAGAATATCATTAATAATAGTTAGTAGTGCATCCCCACTGGTACGAATAGTCTCCACAAAATCTCGTTGTTCGGGAGTTAATTCCATATCTAATAATAAACTTGTCATTCCAATTACACCATTCATTGGAGTGCGAATTTCGTGACTCATCATTGCTAAAAATTCGCTTTTGGCACGGTTTGCTACTTCTGCTGCTTCTCGTGCTTGTTCCAGAGCTTTATTATGAGCTTCTAACTCTTGTTTATGAGTAACTTCTGACTCTAATATTTGTGCCTGAGCTAAAGTTAATCCTACCTGAGATGCCACCTCTTCTAATAAGTCTATTTCATCCTGTTTCCACTGACGCATATAATCACATTGATGTAAATTAATAATACCATTTGGTTGTCCTTGATAGGAGGTCCGAACTGCTAACATTGACCTAACTTTTAACCTCCGGTACATCGGTGCGGATGATTTTAATAGAGGATCTGAAAATACATCTGGAGAAGCGATCGCTTTGTCTTCTGCTAATAATTTTTCTGTATGAGAATTGTAAGTAACAGCAATATCTAAATCCAATGTTGATTCATAGTTTGCTTCCAAATATTCAGCAACACAAGGTAGGTGTGGATAGGGTTCAGCAACATAGCTATGAATTGAACAACGGTTAACTCCAAATACTCGTCCAATTTGGGTAGCAGTAGTCTGAAAAATTTCTTTACTATCTAACTTAGAGCGAATTTCTTGGGTAATTTGTTTAAGTAATAAAAAGTGCTGATATTTTGTTTGTAAAGCTTCTATCTCATCTTGTCGCAACAATTCACCGCCAATATAAGTTGCCATTAATTTTAAAACTTTTATATCTGTTGAACTCCATTTATTCTTGGCAAGACGACAGGTAAAACTGAGGGTGCCATAAACTCTTCCTGAGACAAAAATTTTCGTGCCAATATAAGATGCGACACGACGCACAGTGTATGCTGGATGATGTCGCCACTGGGAATCCTTAGCTGATTTGATCGCAAGGGGTTCATTGTATCGTAAGACTTCCCGGTCAAATGTTTGTTCCAGGGTAAAAGCGTCTCCTTTAGCTATTCCAAATAGGAAATCTTCTGGTAGATGAGCTGCAATAACTTCATAACGTTCTCCTAAAACTTGCCCTAATAAACCTATATCCATACCAAAACGACGGCATCCCATTTCAAGTAATGCCACTATTCTGCCTTCAAAGGAGCTATCTGCACCTGCAGTGACTTCATACAGTTCTCTGATTGCTTTTTCACTTGCTTGTAAGTCTTGTTGGATGGCGATCTTCGCAGAAATATCAGTTATGGTGCTTATCATACCAGTAATGTTGTTTTCGCTATCAACCAGCAATGTACTCTTCATTTCTATTGGACAATAGTTTCCGTTTTTGGTTAACAACCTTAATTGATAGCAACCTGCAACTAATTTGTTATTAATAATAGCTAACTCTGTATTTTCTGGATTATTTTCTGCTGGAGAATTTAACTGATTTATTTCTTCTGGATGAATATAGTCTAAAAAATTTTCACCTAAGCTATTTTCCGGAGCAAAACCTGTAATTTTTTCCCATGTATCATTTAAAAAAATTAAGTTTCCTTTAGCATCAGTTTGCCAAACTATTTCTTGAAAATTATTAATAATTTGGCTATAGTTTTCTAGTTGAAACCCTTGTTGTATTTCTGTTTCTTTTGCCTGAGTAATATCAACAAAAGTTCCCACCATTCTCACTGGTGTTCCTAATTTCCATAAAGCTTTTCCCCTATCGAGAATCCATATGAAACGATTATCTTTGCATTTAATTCGATATTCTATTCGATAAACAGGATTTTTTTTTGCTAAGTGTTCTTGAACAGCAGCACTAACTTTATCGATATCCTCTGGATGAATTCGATTTAACCATTCATCGATTTTACCAGAAATTTCATCATCTGTATAGCCTAAGATTTTTTTCCACTGAGGAGAGTAGAAAATTTCGTTAGTTTTGATGTTCCAATCCCAAATTCCATCTTGATTTCCTTCAATAGCTAGGGCTGCACTTTCTTGTGCTTTCAAGTGAATTTGTTCTAATTTTTTCCGTTCAATGGCAGATTCCTTAAGTTTTTCATCAGCTTGATGCAATTTGATAGATGTTTGTTCTATATAACTATGAAAGCGAACTAATGATTGATATAATGATTTGCCTAGAAGTATTTGTTGAATAATTTTTGTAGGAGTAATAAGATTACCGATCTTGCCTGTAGAAGTTTGCACAATTAGAGGCAGTAAGTAATAATTTCTTTTCATTAAACCTAAAGCTACTTCTAGGCTTGCCTGGGAGCGTATTAGCACTGGTAAGTTGTTACAAACTATCTCCGCTTTAGTTTTATTAAAGTCTATTTTTAATGCCTGTAGTTGTACTATATCTCTACTACTAATTGTACCTATAATTTTGGTTAACTTTTGATGCTGTGAATTTTGTTTTTTTGGGTTACTCTCAGTCTGATTTTTAGATTGGTTTTCTTTTGTTTCAATAATCAGAATATAACTGACATTATGGGTAAACATCAGTTGGGTAATTTGCCTAATTGATAAAGATAATGAAGCTTGGATAACTTGAGATTCATGGATTTGTTCTAACTGATTAATTTGGATTAAATTGACTGGTAATTTTAAGCATGAATCGAAGGTTATTTTTACAGGTAATGGTGAATTATTCTGATTTTTTACTACATTATCCTGGGCTGCTAAATCTTTATTGACAGCAATATTTTGATGATTTAATAGTTTATCTTGACGGTTGGCTATTGATTTTTGACTTTTGTTATTTGGCTCAGGCTGATTGAAAATAAAACTGCGGCCAGTAACTAGGCCAATAAGTTCTTCTGAGTTATCAACGATTGGTAGGTGGTTGATTTGATGTTTTTCCAGTAGTGTGAAGAGAGCAAAAATATCTGGAATTTCCGATAGTTGGGCTGTTATTATGGATCTAATCATAATTTGAGCAATCGGAAATCCACTGAGAGGGGCGCCGATAGAGGCTAACTGTACTAAGTCTCGCTCAGTAAATATACCAATGACTGGCCCTAAAGATTGTATCTTTGTATCTTGAGTGTTGAAATTATAACTTCCGTCTGGGGATTCGAGAGTGCGATCGGCCGATTCTATCATATGAGAGACCAGGATGGTCTCATTGGGAGGAGATTGTTTTTCTATGATTAGCACACAACTTGAACCTGTACTACTCATGGAGATAACTACATCTTCTACAGGAGTTTCTGGTGTAGCGGTAAGGGGATGATAATCAATGACCTGACTGATGGAGGGAATAAACATCTTGCAGTTACTCTGATGGTGTTTGCGAAAAATTGTAAATGTGGGTTTTGGTCCCGAATAATGCCATTTTGGAGGTTTCCTTTGGTGGGAGTAATATAACTGTTCGGTTATACCTACCCCTATTTCCAGAATATTTCCTAATTAATGTTAATTCCCACATTTTGCAGCTAATTATTTTAATCAGGGACGTAATTTTTAACTAACAACTTATAAATTCAAACATTGACACCCTTAATATTAATGATATGGGTTTCAAAGCTTGTTTATGTAGTCTGCACCCGATCATTTCATTCTCTTTTGGACCAGTCGTCAAAATAAATGCGGAAAATGTGCTGAAACTTTATCCAAAGATTATGTATAAATCTTAATATTTGCAAAACCTATAAAATATCATTTACTATGACTTTTGTCAATATATATTCCGATAGTATATATATTAAAATTTGATAGTTCTGAGGAACTTAATAAAAAGTAAATAGACAAATATTAAGTAATCAATCAGTTAGAAACTGCTGGAGTGAATATACTGTGACTTTTGAAGAGCTGATTCAGAAGGGAGGCCCTGCTATGTGGCCTCTGTTAGTTTTATCAATTTTGTCCCTAAGTACCATAATCGATCGCCTATGGTTCTGGACAAACCTATTAATTAAGGAAAAACAAACGGTTAACCGGGTATTAGAGGCCGCACGCCGTGACTGGAGTATAGCAACGGAAATGGCGAGACGTACTCTAAAACAACCTATTGGTCGTTTTCTCTACGCACCTTTACGATTACAAAACCCCGAACCAGAAGTGTTTAAATTGGCACTGGAAGCTACCGCCGATGATGAGTTGGCCTCGATGCGGAAGGGAGATAAGTTACTGGAAGGGGTAATTGCTTTGGCTCCGATGTTAGGCTTACTGGGTACTGTTTTGGGTCTGATTGGTTCCCTGGGTTCGATTCGCCTGGGCGACTTGGGTACTTCTTCAACTGCCGGGGTAACAGTAGGTATTGGTGAAGCTTTGATTAGTACGGCTGCTGGTTTGGTAGTAGCTATTTTTAGTCTGGTATTTTATCGATTATTTCAAAGTTTGTTATTTAATCAAATGAAGGTTTTTCGGAAAGCTGGGAATGAGTTGGAATTGCTCTACCGACAATATTGGCAAAAGACATCTTTAAATCAGCACAATTCACAAGATAAGAATCCTTATTTTCCTCCTTCATGGATGCAGAATTCTCGGAATGTTCCTGATGCTTTAGAACAGGATAAAAAGCAAACAGATTTTTCACCCGAAAGTGATGTTGAACAACCTCCAGATGAACCTAATAATAACTGACTAAAAATATAGCAATTAGAACAAAAAAGTCGCTCATTTATTGAAGCAAAATAATATTGACTTTTTTCCAGTAGATAATTTTACTCTAGCTATAGCACTGCGCATTTAGGGGACGGACATTGTTCCATAATTAATAATTACCTCTTCTGTAATAGAAGGATTGGTTAAAAAGAAATTTTTTTCTTTTTTTCTCCTTGCTCATGAGAAGCTTTAAACCTTAATTTTTCGGTAAATTCCATTTGCGGAGCATTTCCGAACTGAAAACTCAGTTAGAGATTACTTTTAACTTTTGACTTGCGCGTAGCGCTATAATTTCTTATTTCTCCAAACCAAAAAATTATGAAACTTAATCAAGAATTGGCTAGTGAAGAAGTTAGGATTGAATTAATACCTCTAATTGATGTAATTTTTTGTATTCTGACTTTCTTTCTTTTAGCTGCTTTGCAGTTAACCCGTCAGCAAGCAATTAATGTTAATTTACCAAAAGCTAGCACGGGTAAACCTCAATCACAAGATATGTTACTTGTGAGTGTGAATGAGGTGGGAAAAACTTTTATTGAACAACAACCTGTGAATGCTGTGGAATTGGAAAAGTTTGTGCGTAGATATAATCAGGTTAATCCCAGGGGAGTTGTTGTATTATATGCTCCTAAAGAGGCAAGATACAATGATGTTGTGCAAGTTTTAGATTTGTTGCGGGAGGTGGGAGGCGATCGCGTAGCTCTAGCAACTTTACCTGGTTCGCCTCAAAGTGGTGGTGGCGATACTTCTGAGAAGTCGGTTACTCCCTCTGAGTCTGAAAAACAACCCACTCCAGCAAGAACAGTCGATCCTAATGAATATCAATTACCCCCTGCTCCTGGATCATCACAATAGGGTCATTTCAGTTATCAGTTATCAGTTATCAGTTCCTCTGGCTGTTTGCGCAGCATGACAAACGGAAACCCAGAGGCTTGAAATACTGAAGATTCTTTGTTTCATCCCCTTAAAAGAGGAGGCTTGAGACCTTATTTTTTGGTCAATATTTTTCACTTTTGAAGGGAACAGGGAACACTTAACTGGGAACAGGGAACAGGGAAAAGAAAATACTGCAAAGTTGCCCATTTTAATATTTGTAATTCATATACTTGGAATCTGCTGTAATATCAAATCAGGATAATTAGTGATAAAAAAATTTTTGTTTGTAGTATGGCTTTAGCCCTATCTATCCATTGTCGGGCTAAAGCCCTACTACGAGCTTTAATTATAATTATTCAACCTAACATGATATAATATCAAATCAGGATAATTAGTTATTGTAGTCATTGCGATTGGAACGGAGTGGAAGGAAGCAATCTCAAGGGTTGCAGGAGATTGCTTCCTTTTCGTCGCTGCGGACGAATTTTTCATCGGATTATATATAAATTATCTGGCGTTGCAAAAGTTACCCTAAAAATCTTTTTTGATGTCTAATTCTATAAAAATCTTTTGCCTGTTGCCTATTTTTGCAAAAAGTCAACGATCAGAAACCGGGTTTGTTTTAGAGATATCACAATACTGACATCTATGTTGCACAAACCCGGTTTCTAGTTTCTGTACCCTTTTATAATCAACTCCCGTTCAATTAAAGATAATAACGGGAGAATGTTAATCTACCTCTATATTGTTTTAACTAAAAAAAATTTAAACTTGATTTGAACCTATTTCCAGTAATTTTTCCAATCTTGCTGTTGACCAGTATTCCGTAGGGTAGGCGATCGCAAAAATAGACGAAAGTCGAATCAACCATGTCACCTGCTTAAAAGAATCATCTTCTTCGTCATATTCATCTGGTGGCACTAAGACCATAATTTCTACAAAATCTTTTGTTAAAGTAATAGGGAAACCATAATAGCTTTCCTCAGCTTCAATGCGGACTTTACTACCATTTTCTAATGCTTCTTTTAATCTTTGGTAGAGAAGATTAGACTTTTTTAATTTGTCTTTTTTGGCCACAATTATTCTCCCTAAGTCTGATCTTGCAATTTAGGACTTTTATAAAGTACATAAGTACAAGTGCGCAATTAACTCAGGAGCAGTCCCGACAGTTGCAACTGACCAAAGTTAATTGTATATCCTTGAATTTTAACTTGATTGGGAATTTTTTTTACGTCCTCATCGCTTAACCACATTCCATTGTCAGGAAACCCGTACATGGTTGTGGATGGGTTGAGATACTCCCAGTGCTACGCGCAAGTCAAAAATTAAAAGTCAAAAATTAAAAGCAATCTCTTTCTTCCTTCTTCCCTCAGATGTAGGGACGTTGCATGCAACGTCCCTACCTTATGTAACAAAGATTTATTACGCTTGGTATTATTTATTTGCCAGAAAATTCCAAAATTAGTCTAGTTATTGTCGCATAATTTTTGATAGTTTGAATAGTTTGTGTCTGGGAATCTAATGTTTCTTGATTCACAGGGGTAAAACTGGTTAATAGGGTAATTATAATTGCTATTCCTATTTTGAATAATTTATTCCATCTAATTTTGGGTTTGTTTGTCAAATGTTTTAGACTGCATTTGAAACAAATATAATAGTTGTTATTACTATTGTCTCGAACCAATAAACAGTAATATTTTTGAGATAATTTTTGGTTTTCCATAATTTTTTTGTGTCTGAAATTAACTGACAATCTCATGGTATGAAATACTTCTCAATTTTTTAAGCCACAAAAGTTTCCCCCTGGAGAATCTAGCTAAGGGGAATTAGGGGGAAATAATATTCCCCTTTTGTGAGAAGGAAGATTTTAGGCTATACTCAATACAACAAAAGACAAGTTAGGCTGATGGAGAATTGGGAACAATGGGAGAATTTTCTGAAAAGCATTGCTATTGATTATAAATTAACTTCAGCAGAACAAGAGTTCTTTTTCAGAAGATTTGAAAGGATAAATTTGGAGAAAGATGATAAAGAAATTTGTTGTCTTGTAATGGGTGATGAGAATGAAGAGGCTTATAAAAAACGAAAATCGCAAGTATATCGTAAATTTCAAACAATCATAAATCATAGTGGAAAAAATAAGTTTCCAATCTTATTAGAATGGTTAGAAACAGAATATAAAAATCGGTACACTCAACAACAAAATTACAATACTTCAACAGAATTTCCACAAAAAGTTTCTAATCCTTTTATCCCATTAAATGGAATTATAGATAATCCAAAGTTCTTTTTTAATAGAGAGCGAGAAATTAACAGAATTTTTGAGGTACTTAATAGTGGTAGTAGTATTGCTATTATTGGCGAGAGTGGAGTCGGAAAGTCTTCTATGTTGAAGGCGATCGCTCAAAAAGCTAGTCAATATCTCAAAAAAACTCGAAAACCAATCTATATAGATTTGCAAAATATTCATAGTGATGATGATTTTTATGCAGAACTTTGTGAACAAATTGGTATTAAAATTTCTAGAGGACGTAACTTAAAATTAAATATTAAACCATATCGAATTCTGCTGTTGCTTGATGTAGTAGAAAATATGATTTATGACTGGTTTACTAATAAACTTCGCAGTCAGTTACGAGGATTAGCAAATGATGTCGATCCTCCTTTACGTTTAGTAGTTGCTGCTTCTAAACCATTGGATATTTTATTTCCAGATAGCGGGGATCAAACTTCTCCATTTAAAAATATCTGTATTGAAGAATATTTGGAATCCTGGAATCAGGAAACTATTCGTGATTTTATCAAAAGTAAACTTCAAGCTGATTTTTTGGAGCCAGAATATCAAGGAATTGAGTTTAGTGAGGATGAGATTTCAGACATTATTAAAACAAGTGATGGTTATCCTGGTAAAGTTAAGCATCAATGTTATGAATTATTTGAGAGGAAAAAGCTATAGTAGTTATTTAATCTATGAAGTAAATTTCTGATGAAAAAAATATTTGATTCAATATTTCAAACTTCTGGCTTCTGTCATAGGTACTGATATAGCAATTCCCACAGTTATAAAGTACATTTATGACCCCCCTAAATCCCCCTTTTTAAGGGGGACTTTGAAAGCTCCCCCCTTTTTAAGCGGTTCCCCCCTTATCAAGGGGGGTTAGGGGGGGGCGCAGGGGGGATCTAAAACTGTACCTCATAGATTAGAGAACTGCTAGAACTGATAACTAAAATGACCAAATTCCCCTACGACCAATTTGCCAAACAATATTTAGAAGAATTACTATCAAGTATTGGGGAAGTAAAAGCACCCCGTGAAGTTCGAGGAGAGGTCAGACAAATAGATGTTTGGTTTTCTCCCCAAACACAACTTCAAGGAAATCCAGAAGAATTAGGATTACTAGGTCGCTTGGCTACAACTTCAGCTTTATTTGAACCTTATCGTAATCCTGTTACCCCTGATGAAATTGATAGTTGTCTTCTCAAATTACTGGAAGTTAAAGGAGAAATTAAACGGGAAGCGAACCGAAATAACACTCGTATTTCTATGGATAACTATCCTAAATTATGGATATTAACTCCGACAGCTTCCCAAAATATATTAAATGGATTTAAAGCTACTCTAGATGGACCAAACTGGGGTGAGGGAATTTACTTTTTAGGAGAATATTTCCGTACAGCAATAGTTGTGATTCATCAATTACCAAGAACTCCAGAAACAATGTGGCTAAGAATATTAGGTAGAGGAAAAGTTCAGTCTCAAGCTATTGATGAATTAGACGCATTACCAGAGGATAATATCCATCGAAAAAATGCTTTATTGTTATTAGTAGATTTGCTGAGTAATATAGAAGTAAATCCAGATAAAGATCCAGAAGATAGGGAGTTAATTATGAGATTATCACCACTTTTTTCCCAACGTTTAGAAGAGGCTACTCAGTCGGGAGTACAACAAGGAGTACAACAAGGACATCGAGAAATGATCGAAAATTTACTTGTATTTCGGTTTGGAGAATTGGATAGCCAACTAAAGGTAATTATTGAACCTTTACTATCTTTATCTTTACCAGAATTAATGCCTTTATTATTAGAGTTGTCTCGTGAGGAACTATTAGATAGATTTGGAGGAGAAAATCAATGAAATTATAGCTAATAATGATAATTAAATAATTTAGGTTAAAAGCCTCCCCTTGACCAATAGAAAATAATTTTTTTTCCTTGATGTGCTGGTGGAGATTTCGGAAACCTAGAAGCAAAGACCGATTTCTGCATAAGTCCTCAAGTAATTCTGTCATTGCGAGCGACAGCGTTTGCGGAGCATTCCGTCAGGAAAGCAATCTCAGAGGTATCGCGAGATTGCTTCCTTCCACTCCGTTCCAGTCGCAATGACTATAATAACTATAGGAATTAGGCAAAACAAGGTATTTCTGTCATTACGAGCGATAGCGAAGTAATCTCAGAGATATCACGAGATTGCTTCCTTCCACTCCGTTCCAGTCGCAATGACTATAATAACTATAGGAATTAGGCAAAACAAGGTATTTCTGTCATTACGAGCGATAGCGAAG
>NZ_JAAHGT010001109.1 GCF_010672385.1 Okeania sp. SIO2F4 | reverse complement strand
AATTATCCAACTTTAGCACAGACAAATAAGGTTTTAGCTTCTGGAGAATTTGTAACTATTACTCCAGGGGAAGATACGCAAGGTACGGCAGAAATTATTCAGGTAGGAAATAAAACTCAAGTGCGGTTAGGGGAAAATTTTTCTGCTATTGAAGGTCCGGCAGTAAGATTGCTTTTACATAAACAAAATCGTCCGGGAAGTTATACAGCACAAAATTTTGTACGTTTGGGAGATTTAAAAAGTTTTATAGGGGAACAAATTTATGACGTTCCAGAAGGAATAAATTGGCAAGATTTCCCAAATGTTGTAGTTTGGTGTGAAAAATTTGATGTTACTTTTGGTTCGGCAAAGCTTAACTAGCAATTAGCAATCAGCTATCAGCTATCAGCTTTTTTTTTAGCATTTCTGATAGAAATACATCTTTTTGTAGTATTCTTTTTTCAAAGTGGTATTAGTAGGGACGTTGGATGCAACCTCTACTTCCTGACGCGATTGCGTGAAAATAAGTACGGTTTGCTCTCTTAATCTAAAAGCATTGACATTCTAAAGCTTCAACCTTGTTAGACTGAAAAAAAGTGCAACTTTTTCAGCTTGAGCTACCAAAAAGTTAGGATTTTCTGTAGACAAGGGCAGAAAAATCAAGGTACAATTATTCCGACTACCTCCCCTATCATTCCCATTTATTCTGTACGGGTGATTCGCGAATCACCCCTACGACTCCTGACTCCTACCCTTACCACACATACTTTTTCAGCAAACCCTAAATCTTCATATTGCGAGCATAAGTTTTCATCAATACTAGCTAGTTAAAAACTATGACAGAATCAGCTTTTGACCTGTTCTGGCATCTTATATCAGGTGCATTAACTCTCAACCCAGAAGTCTATAACCAAATTAATAGTCTACCTCAAGGAACTGAGGCAGCATTAACTATTGTCTTAATTGCTGGTTTGTCAGAAGCGATCGGACAATGTGTTGTACTGTTCATTAATAAAGTTAAAAAATTACGCTTTTTCCTCAGCTTAGGAATTTCTGCAATTATATTTCTTTTTAGCTTTTGGTTTTGGGCAATCAGTCTTTGGTTGGTTAGCCAATTTATCTTTAATATTAACTTAGAATTACTAGCAGTTATCCGTACCCTGGGGTTGAGTTATGCACCTCAAATGTTAGGGTTTTTAATTGGATTACCTTATTTTGGCATTCCTATTAGCGTCCTACTAACTCTATGGAGCTTACTAGCAGAAATCAAAGGAATACAAGAAATTACTCAACTAAGTATTTGGGGAGCATTTGCCTGTAATATTTTGGGATGGATAGTACATCAGGTATCTCAGCGCACTATTGGTCGTCCCATTACTGCTTTTGGGCAATGGTTGTTAAATCTTGCTGCTGGAACTGAGTTAGTTACAGATAGGCAACAACTAGAAGAAATTGTCATGGCAGGAAACCAATCTACTTCCTTCCAGATTACCACTGACTTGTTACCTCAAGAAACTAATAAACCCCAAAAGCAGAAAATCAAATCGCTCTTCAAATATATAGTTATTGGATTTATTGCTTTTTCCATTGTCATCCTCTTATCACCTGCATCTGGAAATTTTTTCTCTATTTGGTACACAGCTTTTAACGATACGGTTAAACTTACTATTGACTTAATAAGTATCGGTTTAATTGCTCTTTTATGCTCAATAATTTTTACTCCCCTAGAATCTTTAACTTGGTGGGCGGGATGGTATGAAGCTCCAACTCTCAGATATTCAGGCAGTTTAGTTGCAGAAGTACCTGATCGCCAAGATGCTTCTGTTTATGTTTTGTATTTAGATGGGATTAATCAAGGTACTTACCAATATCTACCTATTGTCGAAAATTTTCTGGATAGTTTAGCTGATGCTACTCCCTCAGATGTAGCAATTATTAAGGGTATTATGCCTTACTCTGCCACAAACCGACCTTTAACAACAGACCGACCTTTAGCATTTTTGTGGAATATTCTTGATTCTATCGCTCAGAGAAATCCTGATAATCCCATTGCAGGTATTATTAATTTGCGAAATGTGGCTGCCGTTGCTGTTGCTGCCGACCCTCGTTACGGTCTGATTCAAAATCAAGGATTAGCACAGGTTTTATTCGATAGTCTTCTCTACTTTGGTTATCCCCTGGGTAGTAAAAAACCGATCGCTCTGATTGGTTATAGTGGAGGCGGTCAAATGTCTATGGGGGCAGTATCTTTTCTGAAGCAAGCGACGGGTGCGCCGATTGAAGTTATTTCTTTGGCAGGGGTAATAAGTGGCAATACTGGAGCAATGGAAGTAGAACGTTTGTATCATCTGGTGGGAGAAAAGGATGGTGTGGAAAAATTAGGTCCGATTATGTTTCCTGGCAGGTGGCCAATTGTGTTTCTATCTAATTGGAATTGTGCTAAACGTCGAGATAAGATTAGTTTTATTTCTCTTGGTCCGGTTGCTCATAATGCTGAAGCAGGTCCGATGGGAAGTGAAAGGTTGCCTGATGGTAGAACTTATCTACAGCAAACTTTGGATATTATTTCGGGAATTTTAACGAAAAATTGGGGAGCGACAGGATTAAATCCTGATGATTTTAGAACTTTTAGTAATTATGAGCTTTACAAGGAGGCTATATTTAATCATCCTAATTATTATCCTTTAATAGGGAATAGGGAACAGGGAACAGGGAACAGGGAACAGAGAATAGATGGGGGTTTGGGAAGTTTACCAATACAGGAAGGAGAAGATTTTGATGAGACTCAATTGAGCCGACAGGAGATTTATCAAGATTTTGATAGAGAAAATTTAACTGGGAATAGGCAACAGGAAATAGAGGAAAATTTAGAAAGA
>NZ_JAAHGT010001108.1 GCF_010672385.1 Okeania sp. SIO2F4 | reverse complement strand
AAAAACCTGGTATTCGGGAAAGATAATACTTTCGACTCTTCCATTGGTCAGAACGGCATTGATCCGCTCTTTGAGCTCATCTTTAATGGCCTGTTCATCAGTGAGCAGCTCTTCAGCTGTTTTACTGCCGAAATAGGGGGGTTGGCAAAAATGGAAGACCATAATTTTCTTTCTCAAGTAATTCCCCATGCTAAAATGGTAGAATTTCCAGAAGGAACTATTTGTATGATGAATCAAATTCCTGAAAAAGTTGCTGAAGTTGTTAAAGACTTTCTAAGGTGATGATACCCAAAACTTATCGCAAGCTTGTTATTAAAAACTTTAACTCTGATTTTCGTTCTGCTGTGGAAATTGTAGAAACTGAACTACAACAACCTCAAGCCAACGAAATTCTAATTAAGAATCAATTTGCAGGGATTAATGCCGGATTTGATACTTTATTATCTCAAGACAAAATTCCCTATTTCAATCCAAAACTACCGATAGATATGGGAGTAGAAGTAGTAGGAAATGTGGTGGCTCTTGGAAATAATGTCAAACAATTTAAGACCGGAGATAGAGTTTTAACTTTTACTATAGGCGGAGCATACCGAGAGTATCAAACTGTTAGTATAGATGGAGTAATTAAAGTTCCTGAAGTTTCTCCAGAAATTCTCACATTAGTGCCTACAGGAGTTTCCGCTTTAGTAGCTTTAGAACAAGTGGGAGAAATGACCAGTCAAGAAGTAGTTTTAGTCACTGCTGCTGCTGGAGGAACAGGACATATTGCCGTACAATTAGCTAAACTAGCAGGAAATCATGTTATTGGAACTTGTGGTTCTGCAAAAAAGGTAGAATTATTACAACAATTAGGCTGTGATAGAATCATTAATTACCGTCAAGAAAATATCAATCAAGTCCTCAAAAAAGAATACCCCCAAGGTGTTAATTTAGTATTTGAATGTGTTGGTGGAAAAATGTTTGATACTTGCGTTGATAATTTAGCTGTAAAGGGGCGTTTAGTTGTTGTTGGTTTTATCTCCGAATATAGCCATAATTTAGAACAAATTAATCAACCTCGAATTTATCATAAACTTTTTTGGAAAGCTGCCTCAGTAAGAGCATTTCTCATGCCTTGTTATCGAGAATATCAGGCAGAAGCTGGCGATCGCCTCTTTAATTTGTTTCAAACTAAGCAACTTAAAGTAGCGATAGATCCTACAGAATTTAGAGGATTAGATTCTATTGTCGAAGCTGTTGAATATCAACTTAGTGGGAAAAATCAAGGTAAAGTAATTGTCAGATTATAGACTAATCATTAACCACTGCGGTACACTTAGTCTCAACAATTAATCCTGGGGTAGATAAAGAAGTAATTTTTATCCCAGTCCAAGTGGTAAATTCTTCAGTAAAATAACGATCTTTATACCTTCATAAATAATGCTAAATGGGGAATAGTAAACGATTTTTCCGATTCAGAAGATTCCCCTAAATTAGCACCAGTAACATGATAAGTTATCATTTCTACTACATTATCAAAAGTAGCTTCAGCAGCCACCAAAACTTTTTTAACATTCTCAAACGCTTGGATAAATTGTTCTTCTATCCCTTCGACAACCTTTCATTAATTGATAATGGATAATGGATAATGGATAATTACCTCTCCCTAAAAGAGAGAGGATTGGCGCTCAAGGAAAAGATTTATTTTTTTCCCCTATCCAAGGGGAGGCTTCAAGGCACGAATTATTTAATTATTTAATTATTTAATTGTTTAATTATTAATTATTTCGGTAAATTTTCATCCCTTCCCTCCTGTCCTGAAATATATAACACATTTCCTATTTTCACTCCAGGGCAATAGTGATATTTTTCATATATAATTTCCATTCCTGGAGGAATAATTACTTCAAGTTTTGGCATTGATAAAGTCCTTTAACTGTTCAAATAATTAATTACAATTAAGTTTTTGTTTTTGAGCCATGCTTTAGCCACGGAAATACTTACAGTCCATTCGATTGTCTATGAAGTAGAGTAGCACAAATCACTTTTTAAATAGTTTTTGAACTATGGAATTAAGTTTTAATCTTAATTTTTTATTATCTTAAAGTTATTTAGGACAATAACGGAACTAAATCATAAGTGTTTTTTGCAAGCAAGCCGTTAAATCTAGGAAAAAACTTGAATATTTTATCATAAAAGGATTACAAAATTGGTTGGCACGCTTACAGTAGTTTCTCTAGTTTTAGCCGTATATATAAGATAATCGTGAAGTGGATTTTAGAAATATGCTCGTATATGGACTATTAATTTTAGTAATTATAATATTTCTCGTCCGTTCCTCTAGTTTAAGTCTTATTCAAGAACCGAAAACTTGGACTTCATCAGAGCGAACCAGGTCAATTTTCCTCTTTCTGTGGAAGTTTCTTGGCTATCTGGGTATGTCTGCACTTTTTATCTCCCTAGGACTTATGATGGGGATTATCGGGTATCATTGGGCAGCGGGTTTGAGTTGGATAGATTCTTTAGTAGAAGCTTCGATGATTCTTAGTGGTATGGGACCAATTAGTCCCCTCTCAACTACTAGCGCAAAAGTATTTGCTTCTCTCTATGCACTCTTTAGTGGTCTGGTTTTTGTTTTAGCGATGGGGATTCTTTTATCTCCTTTAGTCTATAGTTTGTTAAGTCAATTTCGTCTTCATCTCAAACATGAAAACTACCAACAAGATGAGCACTTAGCAAAATGATAAAGATGTAGAACTGAAAAACTAACGAGGTGACAAATAGTTGTCTTTTATATAGAATCCGGTTATATAGTATATCTTTAATAATTACGCTTTAATTTTATTTAATCTCCCCTACTCCCCTACTCCCCCAAATATATAA
>NZ_JAAHGT010001107.1 GCF_010672385.1 Okeania sp. SIO2F4 | reverse complement strand
CAAAAGCTTTTTATTACTCAAGCTAAAAACACTGAAGACAGAGAATGGTTATCAGAAGTTTCAGTTGTACCATTACAGCAATCATTAAATGATTTAAACCAAGCTTATCAAAATTTCTTTACTTCAACTAAAGGTAGACCTGTTAAACCTCCAAAGTTCAAAACTAGGAAGTCAAAACAAACCGCTAGGTTTACCCTGAGAGGGTTTAAAGTATATCAAGAAAAAGTTCCTAGCAACGCCAAGATTGGAAAGTTAAAAGTGGTCTGGTCAAGGCCATTGCCAAATCCACCTTCTTCAGTAACAGTAATTAAAGACTCAGCTAACAGATATTTCTTAAGTTTTGTAGTAGAAATACAACCAGAAACTTTACCAAAAACTGATAGTTCAGTAGGTATATATTTAGGAATTAAAACTTTTGCTACATTCAGTAATGGTCAAAAAATTGATGCACCAAAACCATTGAAGAAAAGAATTAATAACTATCGTAAGTTAAGCAAGTCTTTATCTAAAAAAACTAGGGGGTCTAAACGATATGAAAAAGCACGGATTAGAGTTGCTAAATTTCAGGCTAAATTAAAAGACACGCTTGACAGATTTTCTGCATAAATTATCTACTAAAATAATTCGTGAAAACCAAACAGTTGTTTTAGAGGTATGACAATGTTTCTGGCATGGTAAGAAACCGCAAATTATCCAGAGCTATATCTGATGCGCGGTTGGCGACAATTTAGAACTTTCTTAGAAGGAAAAGCTGAGAAATACGGTCGTGATTTTAGAGTAATTAGTCGCCCTTGAACCTACTTCTCAAACTTGCTCTAGCTGTGGTTTCAAAGGTGGGAAGTTAGACCTTCAGCTGCGAGAGTGGGAGTGTCTCAACTGTGGTGCAAAACACGTTCTTAGACGAGAATGCAGCAATAAATATATTAGTCGCCGGAGGACATGCCTCCTACGGAGGAGCTGCGCTAACGGAGACTAAAAACGGACGTGGAGGGAAGCGTAAGACTAACGTCAAGGTAGCAGCACCCTACGAAACGTCAACCCCCCGAAGAGCTGCGGCTCAGTAGGAATCCCCGCGCCTTTAGGCCGGGGAGGATGTCAATACTGTCTACCCACTCATAATCTTTACCCGTTGGTGGCAGTATAATAGGAATAGATATGGAAGGCAGTTTAAATTTAGTGTTACATTTCGGACATTCTCTAGTAGTCATTTCAGTTATCAGTTATCCGTACTTTCAGCTAAAGCTAGAGGTTTGAGACCTTATTTTTTAGTCATTCAATCTTTTTGTTAGTGTTATTACTCCAATTCTACTATAAAGTAAAAGACAATTTTGATAAAAAAATTTAACAGTGTGGATCTAAGATAAAATTATCAAATAAAAGGAGCGATCGCCATGACTTTGACTCTTGCCAAGTGGACAGTTGCAGAATATCATCAGATGATTGCAGCCGGAATATTAGTGGGACGCTGTGTTGAGTTACTGAATGGAGAAATTGTGGAAATGGCACCGGAGGGAGAATTTCATGCTTATAGCAGTGATGAGGCGGGAGAATATTTGATATATCTGTTAGGGGAACGTGCTAAAGTGCGTCAAGGTAAACCTATTACTTTGCCACAAAGTAATTCTGAACCGGAACCAGATATCGCAATTGTAGAACGTTTAGGCAGAGATTATCGCGAACATCATCCCTATCCAGAAAATATATTTTGGTTGATAGAGTATTCTAATTCTACTTTGACTAAAGATTTGGAAGTGAAGAGCAAGATTTATGCTGCAGCAGGTATTCGAGAATATTGGGTGATTAATTTGTTAGATAGGGAAGTTGTAATTTTTCGTTCTCCTACTAATGCAGGTTATGAGTCGCAAGAAATTTTGAGTCAGGGGGTAGTTGTACCGTTGTTGTTTAGGGATGTGGAGGTTTCGGTGGAGAGATTATTTGGGGAGTAAGTTGGGAGGCGATCGCTCTGAAATATATAAACTTTAGATTACAAACCAGATATAACTTTTGCAATTAAATCATTAATAATTGAACCTTTTTTAAAATACTTTAGGTAGTGGTTTCTCGACGCTTTAACTTCAGCTAATGAGCCAATTGCAGCACACCAAGATAACCACGTTGACGATCCATTTCTCAAATTAGGTCGTCTTAGTTCAGGGAGTCCATATTTTGAACTTTTAATTTCAAGAATTTTAGCACGAGAAATATCCGTTGCTGAACGATGCTCATAAAGTTGATGTAAGAGTTTTCCAGTAACTTTAGTCTCCATTAAAAAGTCTTCACACATTTTAGCCATCCAAAATAGCTGATACTCTGTTAGGTGTTCGCCTGCCTTAACCCTCTGTAAAATAGCCAGAGCTACACTTTCTTTATCTTCAACATGCTGGAAAAAATTGTAGCAACTTTTGGCTAGATTTGGGTATTCAAAAGCTATACCAGATATTTGATCGAAAACATCTTCCCATTGCTCCCGCATTAGAGTTAGTATAAGTTCAGCATCTTCTTCAGTTATAGGATCGTTACTCAAAAGATCCAAAATCAAATCCCTTTGCTCTGCAGTTAGGGATATTTGGTTATCATCATCAATTTCATCATAATCTTGTAATAAATTTTCACGGATTTTTAAAAGTTCAACTTTTGTATCGTCTTTTTCTAAGTAATAACTATTTGATTCTGAGGGAAGCTTGAGTTTAGCTTCACTAATAGACAAACCTTTGTTTCCTAGTAGAATTTGTATTTTGTACAAATCTTCATATAGGATAGATTTATTATCATCAAATAATGCAAAGTCATCCATAAATCTTAAATAGCTTTCGGAGCGTAAACCACCAGCCTCCCCAGGCGCCGCCCGCGGGTCCACGGGGCGGCGGT
>NZ_JAAHGT010001106.1 GCF_010672385.1 Okeania sp. SIO2F4 | reverse complement strand
TGCCTTTATTGCCGGAATAGCAATTTTTTCTGGTAGTTTATATGCTCTGAGTCTAACCGGGATAAAATGGTTAGGAGCCATTACACCCATAGGCGGAGTAGCATTTATAATAGGATGGAGTTGTATGGCGATCGCTGGTTGGAACTTAAAATTATAAAAAGTATAGATTGTTTTGACTATCTCTATAAAAATACTTATATTAAACTCAAAAAATCTGCAAAAATGAATAATATTATAGTAAGAGTGTGAAATTGAACCACTTCAAGCTATAGTGTAATAAAGCAAAGCTATACAAATCTGGGTATCTGGCTTCTGTGAGTTACTGCCTTAATCCCAATTGCCCCAACCCCTCCGATCCATTAAATGCTGGTAAACGTACCTGTTGCCAATGTGGCTCACAATTGCTGGTGCAAAATCGGTATCGTATTATCCAACCTCTTGGGGGAGGAGGTTTTGGCAAAACTTATCTTGTAGAAGATCAAGGGGTAAAAAAAGTTCTCAAAGTATTACTGAAAAGTCATCCGAAAGCTATCTCTCTGTTTCAACAGGAAGCACAGGTACTTATCAGTTTACGAAATCCTGGGATTCCTAAAATAGAAGACGATGGTTATTTTACATTCTTCCCAGCAGACAGTGAAGATCCTCTACACTGTCTGGTAATGGAGTTTATCGACGGCTCAAATTTGATGGATTGGATGAAAAGTCGTCGCCATAGGCCAATAAATCAAACTCAAGCAGTGGATTGGCTAACACAATTATCGGAAATATTGGACAAAGTTCATCAGCAAAATTATTTCCATAGAGATATTAAGCCCCACAATATTATGCGGAGGAAAAATGGCCAATTGGTGTTGATAGACTTTGGCACTGTGAGAGAGGTATCTGATACCTACTTGGTGAAAGTAGGTCAAGGCCAAAATGTTACAGGCATTGTCTCACCCGGATATACTGCTCCAGAGCAAACTAATGGTAAAGCTGTACCTCAATCAGATTTTTTTGCTTTAGGACGTACTTTTGTATACTTATTAACAGGTAAACCCCCAACAGCTTTTCCAGAAAATCCACGCTCTGGAAAACTTCAATGGCACAAATATGCTACTCAAATATCAACAGAATTTAAAGATGTCATAGATTATTTAATGGCACCTTTTCCCGGTAATAGACCTCAAAATCCAATGATGATTTTGCAGTGTCTGGCAGACCTAGAAACAGAAAATAGTCCAGGAAATGATACTCGAATTTCTTCTCCTGCTCAACCAGGTCGTTCAACTAGGGAAAATACAAAACTACCAACAGAAAAAACTCACACTAGGCATAAAGTTAAGACAAAACTAAAAACAAAAACAAGTACAAAGATATCTGGTAATAAATCAAAAATTAAGTCAAGAATTAAATTTATAAATAACCTAATAGTAGGGTTGACAATGTTGCTATTAGCAGTGGCAACTTCTCAGTTTTATGGCTTTTGGCGCTACGGAATATTTCCTAGTCATCCAGTTTTTTTGTTGCGAGGTTTAAACAGTAGTCGATTTTTAGAAAAAACCTTAAATGGTTATCTCGGGGAAGTAAATGCGCTAGCCCTGACACCAGATGGTCAAACTTTAGCTAGTGGCAGCTTAAGTACCATCAAAATTTGGAACCTCAGGACTGGGGAACTAAGAAATAATATTGAAAATGCTCATGCAAATCGAGTAACTACTCTGGCAATAAGTCCTAATGGTGAAATATTGGTAAGTGGCAGTGCAGATCAAACAATCAAAATATGGGATCTTACAACTGGTAAACTATCAAAAGATATTCCAGGTCATGATGGTCAAGTAAATGCAGTTGCCATTAGTCCTGATGGACAGACATTAGCAAGTGTTGGGAGCGATCGACTAATGAAGTTGTGGAACCTCACAACAGGTAGTCGAATACTTACTCGCATACCAGATAAGGAATATGGAGTAAATACTCTAGCTTTTAGCCGGGATGGGACGATTTTAATTAGCGGTAGTGAAGATGGTACTATTAGACTGTGGAATCTGAGTACAGGTATTCGCAGACAAACTTTAGAAGGACATACCAAGGCAGTTAATGCTATCGCCATCAGTCCAAATAATCAAACCTTAGCTAGTGGGAGTAACGATGGAACCATTAGAGTCTGGGATTTATATACAGGAGAAGAGGAAAGTATAATTACACCAAGTACAAGTGCAGTTAAAGCTGTGGTTTTCAGTGCTGATAGCCAAACAATAGTTAGTGGTAGTGACAATATTACTATTTGGAATACAATTACTGAAGAAAAATTAGAGACATTTTTTGGTCATACGGAACAAATAAGTTGTCTTGCTATTACTCCCGATGGGAAAACCTTAGTGAGTGGCAGTGTAGATCAAACTATCAAAGTTTGGCGAATGCCTTGAATCAGTTATCAGTTATCAGTTATCAGTTATCAGCTATAAGTTATCAGTTATCAGCTATAAGTTCACAGTACCTCCTACTTCAGTAGGAGGCTTGAAATACTTAATTTTCTTTTTTCTTGGTCGAGCTGATTAAATCTAAAAGCCTTTGTATGTAAATGCTTTAGCCTTTTTTGGCACAAAAAAGTGCTAGCTTTTAGATCCCTTAAGCTCACACAGGTAAGGATTTTGAGTAGACAAGGGCGGAAAAATTGAGAGACAATTCTTCAGACTACATCCTCTGTAATTCGCATTTTTCCTGTACGTCGCCAATCCGACGGCTCCCCTACCTGACTCCTACCCCTCACGGGGTGACAAGCACCCCGAAACTACTACTAGATAAAGATTTCAATAACTATACCTCTGTATAAAATATTGATTTTTCGTGTTTGATAATGATAATTCTTTTTAAAGAAGGGATGGGTTGGC
>NZ_JAAHGT010001105.1 GCF_010672385.1 Okeania sp. SIO2F4 | reverse complement strand
TAATTTCGATGTGAAAGTAGATGATGCGATCGCTACTTTATGCAACCAACTATGGCGACAGTATAACATAGTTTTTGGACACTGCTCAAATTTACTAACTAAATACAGACAGAACATAGTTCTTAAAAACTATATATAGCGTACTTCCGTAAGTCCTGTCTATGATTTTCGTGCTTATAATCTGTTCTATTCTTGCTTCCCACTCGGCAACGTCGGCGTTATCCAGCTCCTCTGGCTGTCACGGTCGTTCGCCGAAGGCGGAGCGTAGCTCTCACTGACCGCCATAGCTAAATTTAACGCTGCATTTAAGTCTCGTTCGCAACTGAAATTGCAGTGTTCGCAATTTGATTATGCGCTCTGATAAGGGCAGAGACTGCTTCACCTGACCACACCTACTGCAAGTCTTAGAGCTAGGAAACCATCTATCAACAATGATTAGCTGAGAACCGTATAACTCACACTTGTAGTCTAACTGCCTACGAAACTCATAAAAACCCATATCAGCAATGGCCTTAGCTACGTTGCATGCAACGTAGCTGTGATTTGCCATCATTCCTGATACATTTAGGTCTTCTATTACTATAATGCCGTGGTTTTTGGCTAAGTAAGTAGGCGCGTTTATGCAATGTATCTTTCCTAATGTCAGCTACCTTTGTGTGTAGTCTCGCTATTTTTAACTGTGCTTTTTTCCCGTTAGCGCGAAAACTTGACTTGATGTCGGTTCAAGTATTGCAACAAGCGAAAGTTTAGCCTCTAACTTTTTATAAGATTTAGCACCAGGGAACACCTCACCAGTTGATAGTGAAGAAGCGTGATTTTACACCCAAATCTACACCAACTACATCTACTGATTTCTCAGTAATTTGACTTTCTTTCTCTCTAGAATTGAAACTAATAAACCATCTATCAGCTTTCCTGGCTTAAGTTACAGATTTAGGAAATACATTATCTGGTAAGATTTCAAATGTTTTCACCCATCCAATTCTCGGTAATTTTATGCGATTAAAGCCTACCGATATTGAGCCATCTAAATAATTAATAATTAATAATTAATAATTAATAATTAATTATTAGTTTTCTTTTAACAAAATTGTTAAATGCTTGATCGCCATTCACGAGACAGTCGGAACTGGAGCATTTTGTCACATGAAACCAACTGTTTTATTAAGAAAAAAACTTTTTTACTGTCCAGTTAGTTTTCTTTCATTATTAATTGTTCATTGTTCATTATTCATTACTATTCTACCTTTTTTCTTGAATTTAGGCATTCCCGACACTTTGCTAAAGCAGCGTTTCCAAGCTATAGATAAATACCTCAAAGCATACGAGGCGCTGTTTTAGATACTTCATAGTACCAATAGTTTGATGGTTTAACCATTGCTACTAAAAGTTTATGCGTATTCGTTTGCAGTAGGAAATTTAAGTTTACTCTCAGGATTACTTGAATTGTGCTATACGGATATTTCTAGTTAACCATAATCCCCAATTCCAAGCGTGACGTTAGCGTTTGCGTAGCATTCCGCAGGAAAGCTATGCGCCAGCAAACTACAAAGCGCGTGTTTAGCTAGTAATGTTTTTTGTGAGTTTGTGGGGTGTAGTTCAGCGCGTGAGTCCAAGTAACATAAAATAGATAATCCCAAATTTTTATAGATAATACCAGATTTTAGCCAACAGTTACAAACCCCCCTATTCCCTATTCCCTTAAAGATATAGAATCAACAATTTCATCCCCCCTATTCCCTATTCCCTCCATACCTATTCCCTTATTAAAGATATAGAATCAACAATTTCATCTCCCCTATTCCCTATTCCCTCCATACCTATTCCCTATTCCCTGACTTCTGGAAGAAGTCTAAGCATAATTAAACGCATTATTCCAGATATAATCTATTAATTGCTTCGCATCATTTAGTGGCAAAATTTGACAACAACCATTTTGATTATAAGTTAATAATGGTATCTCTGAAACCTCATCCTCATCTTCACCATCTCTGACAATTTTGCCCTTAATTTTTGTCAGATTATTCAAAGATCCATTGATCTCAAAATCAATTTTTGTATCAAAATTTTGCTCCATCCAAGCTTCAATTTTGTCATCCAATTGTTCTGGAGTTAGGGATGTATTACTGGTTAGCAGGTGATAATAAACCAAGATAATTTCTTTACATTCCTCTTCTTCAGCATCATCAATTAAAGTTTGAAATACACCAGAATTATTAGCAATATTCTTGAAAAATAAAGTATCTGTTACCTGTTTTTGAAACTTAATCTGTTTAGTTTTGTATTTACTATACTGCTTGAAACAAAATCCTCCTAAACTTATTAAGAGAGATGATGAAGCTAATAAAATTCCTGTCATGTTCCTCACATCTTCCGGATTAGCTCTCAAGTTCAATTTTTCTACATAAGACGGACCAAGAACCAAAAATACAATTACACCAATAATTAGTAAAAGTTGGGGTAAAATTCTCCAAGCAATAGGTACTGCTGCACCAATAGCGGGTACTACTAACATCAAACGGTCTTTCAAAGTCATGCTAACTTTAACATTAGGAAATAGAAATTCTATATCATTTTTCGGGATATTTTTGTAGAGAGAAATATAGATTTTGCTAGGGATTAAATTAGGTTCTTCCAGAGAATTGTCACAAGTATGAGCATCTTTTTTATCCTTGCACTTAATTAATAAAGCCACTCTTTCAAAAACATCAATTTTCTTTTCAATTTTTCGGAAAAATTTCTTAAAACTATATGTCTGATAAATATCTCCCCGACAGTAACATACCATTTCTTCAAAATTATCAAAATCAATATCTGTTTTCAATTCAATTAGTGACATTTCCTGAAAAGCACGTTCTAAACTTGCCTTAA
>NZ_JAAHGT010001104.1 GCF_010672385.1 Okeania sp. SIO2F4 | reverse complement strand
TCGGTAATAGGGAGAAGTAATTGATAATTTATGGAGAGGTCTAATAGACATCTGTGGAAATTAAATAGGGTTGGCTGAATAAATATGAAAGTCTTTACAGATAAAGCTTTTGGTATTTTTAAGTCTTGAGGGGGTGCGCATAGATTGAGTTGAAAAGTCTCAAAAAGTTAGTATTAACAGCAAGATTTGGACAGAGAAATTGAGGAATAATTCTAACTCCTGCCTTCTCGCTCATTCCCCATTCCTCCTGTCTCCTGTCTCCTGTCTCCTGACTCCTACTCTTACTCATAATACTTTTGAGGGCAAACCCTAATTATCCGGACATGATATTAATTCTTCTGGAACAAGCAGTTTATATCTTTTTCACCAGATGTCTATTAGTTACTAAAAATAATACAGAAAAGTATCTTGAAAATTTCTGTTAATTTGCGATCACATCTGAAATTAGTTTAATAATATCTTGATCTCGAAAATCTCCCGCTAGTTCCTGCAACTTCTGGGCAAAAGGCACATATTTAGTATCCAGTTTCTCCATTATTTTTGCTTGCTTAGTAATTCCCTTAAGATGACCCTTCATCGCCAATTCATATAAATTTTGCAATTCTGTTAGAGGAGGAGGAATTATTTCTTCATTTATTTTCTCTGTTTTTTCTATGAGTCGAGGTGATTTTCTAGTTCCTTCATAAACCCATTCTAGATTTAGATGTGTTTGTAGTACCTTAAGTAATTGACTTACTTCCACAGGTTTAGGCAGAAAATCATTTCCACCTGCCTCCAGTAAATTCTTTCGATCTGATTCAAAAACATTAGCTGAAGAAGCAATCAAAATCAAATTTTTTCCTTTTTCAGAAGTTCTGAGCTTTCGCATCATTTCAAAACCATCCATCTCAGGCATCAATAAATCAGTAATCACAAGATTGGGTTTAAACTGTTCAATTTTCTCTAAAGCATCCTTAGCACTACTTACTTCAAGCACCTCAAAACCAAGAGGTTTCAACAAATTCACAATTATAGAGGAACTATCATACAGATCGTCTACAACTAAAATTTTAGGTGCTTTTCCTTTCACACCAACAATTTCTCCTTGTTTCTGCTGTTTGCTACTGATTTTATTATTAACACTATTAGTATTAGTGGATGGGAAATCAACCTCAAAGCAGAAAACACTGCCAACTCCATATTCACTCTTTACCTGAATTTCACTACCCATTAACCGTGCAATTCTCTGACTAATTGCTAATCCTAACCCAGTACCTTCAGCATTATACTTATACTTGTCTGAACCTACTTGCTCAAAAGCTCGAAAAAGACGTTGAGTCTGTTCCGGTGTCATACCAATACCTGTATCCTGAACTTCAAAGTGAAATTTACCATTTTTAGTTTGATTCACCTTGAATGTCACTACACCTTTTTCCGTAAACTTAATTGCGTTTCCCAAAAGATTAATTAACACCTGTCGCAACCGTTTTTCATCAGCATTGATACCAGTCGGCAATTTAGCATCCTTTTCACAAATAAAAGAAATTCCCTTCATTTGAGCTTTAATCTCGCACATTTCTACGACATTATGCAACAAACTTGGTAAGTAGATGTATGCAGGGTGGAGTTCCATTTTCCCTGCTTCAATTTTTGACAAGTCAAGCACATCATTAATCAAAGTCAACAAATGAGACCCACAACGATGAATAACTTCTACTTTGGTTTTATCTTCTGTATTTAGACTATCAGAACGTTGGAGAATTTGAGCATAACCCATAATACCATTGAGAGGGGTTCGTAATTCGTGACTCATGTTAGCCAGAAATTCGCTTTTAGCTTGAGACGCTGCATCTGCTGCTTGTTTGGCAATTTCTAATTCCTGAGTTCGCTGTTGTACTTTTTGTTCTAGAGTTTGAGCATAATCTTCTAGTTTCTGATTAGCATTTTCTAATTGCTGGTTAGTTTTGTTAAGTTGCCAATAACTATAGTAGTTAGTTGTAATAATAGCTGTACTCATTAACCCAACCCACGGAGTAAACAGAGGTAAGACCCACCCACTGATGAACGCTCCATAACTTATTCCCACCAAGCTAAAACTTGATAATCCCATGACTATAATAGTGCCACCAAAAAAAGCATTTTTGCCAAATCTTGGAGATTGCAATAACCACCAGGTGAAAATACTTCCAGTAAATGACCATATTCCCATCCACACCCATTCCCAGTATTGATTAAATACCCGCAACAAAACACGACCTTCCAAAGCAGCACTCAAAATCTGACTGCTAATATTAGCATGAACCACTATTCCTGGCATCAGATTTGTTTTCTGTAATAGATTGCTATTAAAAGGTGTAGAAAAAACATCTCTGAGACTTTCTGCTGTTTTTCCTACCATAATAATGCGATCGCGAATTAAATCTTCAGGAATATCTCCATCTAATACCTGGGATATAGAAATACAGGGAAAAGTTTCTCTTCTACCACGATAGTTTAGTAAAATCTGATAACCACCAGTATCAGGACTAGCATAAACCCCTGAAGTAGGGGTCAGAGGAGTGAAAGTAGCTTTACCAAGTTTATAATTTCGTTGATTTTCATCTACTGCTTGTAAAGTAATACCCTTTTTTTGCAAATACATCAAGGCCAACTTCACCCCTAATCCTTCTGGTAGAGGATTTTCGGTAGCTATTGTAATCAGAGCGCGTCGTACTTTACCATCAGCATCTAGTAATATGTCGGAAGCTCCAACCTGATTTAGTTTACTTAAAGCAGGTGGTGGAGCAACTGTTTCTCCGGCTACTTTTTCAATTCCCACTAGATTTGGAGTTGACTCGAAGACTTCTATGAGTTTTTCATGTCCTGGTTCCACGGAAATATTTCGGTAAATATCGAGA
>NZ_JAAHGT010001103.1 GCF_010672385.1 Okeania sp. SIO2F4 | reverse complement strand
TTCTATTGTTAATTATTTTTGTTCTATATCTAGATCGAGCGCCCTCCCATTAGAAAAAAAATTACTAATTATATTCTAGTCAAGATAGGGAAAAATCCTCAGAGTAATACTAATTACTAGCAACTTGGCTAGAGTGATATTTTATATTTATAAACATTATTTGTTGGAGTGAATCCTCTGTATTTGGTAATTTCTGAAAATTAAGTTTGTTAATTGTTCAGCAATTGTTAATATATAATTTTGAAATAATTTTGAAATAATTTGAATGATTAACTACCTGAAAGGGAAAGTAGCAGATGTTCATAAAGGCAGTAGTCCTCGTGTGACTCTAATTTTAGAGGTTAATCAAATAGGTTATGAGCTACAAATTCTGCCTAGGTTGACTCAGAGTCTACAACCAGGAGAAGATGTCCAAGTTTTTACTCACCAACAAGTACGAGAAGACCAAATAGTATTATACGGTTTTGGTACTTCTGCAGAAAGAGACTTATTTCGTCAGTTGGTAAGTGTCAGTGGTATTGGGGCACAATTAGCGATCGCTCTGTTGGATACTTTAGAATTACCAGACTTAGTTCAGGCTATTGTGGGGGGAAATACTCGTGTATTGGCGAAAACCCCAGGGGTAGGAGCAAAAACGGCAGAACGTATTGCTTTAGAATTGAAAAATAAATTGGCCGAGTGGCGACAAGATGCAGGTTTAACTACATCAGTACCTGTGGGAGTTATGCCTGCTATTCAAGAAGAGGTAGAAATGACTTTGTTAGCTTTGGGGTATACAGGTCAAGAGGTAATACAGGCATTGCAAGCTGTTAGTAAAGATGCTAATATGTCCAAAAATACCAATGCAGAAGATTGGATTAGGGAAGCTATTAGTTGGTTGAGTCGCTCTACTCAACTTTAAATGATTTGTATGGGTATTTCTCAGAATGAATATATATGATACTATAAGTGATTGTGGTAATTTTTGGAAAGATTAGTAGAAATTGAATATATGGTTCTCAAACAACAGCGTAAACAAGAGATTATTGGTGAATATCAAACCCATGAAACGGACACAGGTTCAGCAGATGTTCAAGTAGCTATGCTGACTGAAAGAATTAGCAAATTAAGCGCTCATTTAAAAAATAATAAGCAAGATTATTCATCCCAAAGAGGTCTCTTAAAGATGATTGGTAGACGTAAGCGCTTATTGACATACATTCAGAAACAAAGCCAAGAACGTTATAAAACATTGATTGGTCGCCTTGGTATTAGAGGTTAAAAACTGACAAAAAAATAAGGTCTTAAACCTCCCCTTTTTCAGGGGATAAAAAAATTAAATTCATTATTTCAATTCCGATGCTTAAGCCAGCGGAACTGATAACTGATAACTGATAACTGAAATGACTTATGTCTCCAGAATCATCACGCCAACCTTTACCTTTTGAACCTCCTAAAAACCGGAAAAAGCAAAGTAAGAAATCATCTTCTGCACCTAAAATAAAGGCGACAGAAGAGAAAAATTCTTCTAATGTAAATCAGTCGAAAAACATTAGTAATCAGAAAAGCCAAAAAGTTAGAGGAGAAAATTCCATTCCTGAAGTAGTTAGTAGGCGGATGATAAGCCGTATGGTTTTATTATCTGGTACACCTCTACTATTTTCTTTGTTAACTTTTGTTTTTAGCTACTTTATCATTATAAATGATATTTTTACAGTGCCAAACCAAGCAGTTTTGCTAGTTAGTACGGGCTTCTTTGGTTTAAGTGTTATTGGTTTGAGTTATGGTCTTTTTTCTGCTTCTTGGGATGAAGATAAAAAAGGTAGCTTATTAGGTTGGCAAGAACTAAAAATTAACTTTCAGCGGATGAAAGAAGCTTGGAAAGAAGGTAAATCAAAAAGCTAATTTCTATCCACAATTTAGTGGTTATCGAGATAAGCATTTCCTGGAAAATGCGGAGCTAACAGCTATTAGCGGTCAGCTCTTAGCTTTTTAATAAATTAAGTAAGCATTAGTTTAACTTCTACTATATTTTAACCAGAGAATTAAAGCACAAGAAGACGAGTTTGAGTTTTAAACCCATATAATTGGCAGAAAATGTAGATGTAGCTCGATAGACTGCTAAGGTTAAATGACAGGATTTTACAGTAACTTTTAATTCTTGAAAATTACGAAGATGCTAATCCATCCTTTAAAAGTAATAAAGCTGTTAACGTAGTTCTGACCCAGGAGGCTAGCTAATAGCTGACTCCTGAATGCTTACTTATAGAAATGAACAAAATCTCGTCTCTAGATTATGCTGATTTTCCCAAACTTTATTTTGTAGTTTCTGATGAGAAGCAAAGTATCATACCTACAGAGAAAAAAGAACTTTGTATTAGATTTATTAAGAAATTACAATAACTTAACTGTTTCAATTTATGATCGAGATAATCTTAATTGAACCTATACCTATTTAACTGTAAAAGAAAAAATGATTATAGTAACTAAAATTGGTTCTCCAGAAAAAGAGATAGATCGTCTTTGCAGTGAACTCCAAACTAATTGGGGTCTAACTCCAGAAAAAATTGTTGGGCGTTATAAAGTTGTCATTGGTTTAGTAGGAGATACTGCAGACCTAGATCCATTACAACTACAGGAAATGAGTCCTTGGATCGAACAAGTAATGCGGGTCGAACGCCCCTACAAACGAGCAAGTTTGGAGTATCGTCACGGAGAGGCTAGTACAGTAGTGGTATCTACTCCAGATGGACCTGTACCTTTTGGCCTCGATAATCCTCTAGTTGTAGTTGCTGGACCCTGTTCAGTAGAAAATGAGGAAATGATTATAGAAACAGCCCAACGGGTGAAAGCTGCTGGTGCTAGGTTTCTGCGTGGAGGTGCTTATAAACCTCGTACTTATCC
>NZ_JAAHGT010001102.1 GCF_010672385.1 Okeania sp. SIO2F4 | reverse complement strand
TAAAGAAAACTAAATATCCTTTTCAGCCAACTCACTAATTAAATGATCGAAAGGTTCCGCCAAAAAAGCACCAGTTGGAATACCTGCTGCCTCTACCTCAGACTTAACCAGTTCTTTCATAATACCAATACCTATCACAGTAGGTCCAATAGGTACTCCTAAAGAATTATAAGTTTCCCGAAGCCCCTGTAGCACACGCTCATCCAAAACGTCTGTATTACCTGCTACTAAAGCATAAGTAGCATAGCGCAGATAATAATCCATGTCCCGTAGACAAGCTGCATAACGACGAGTTGTATAAGCATTACCACTGGGACGAATTAATTCTGGTTGTTGTGCAAACAAAGTAACTGCAGCTTGTTTAACCAAACTAGCAGCCTGAGAATTAATTACTGTAGCAGCTTGTACTCGTGCAGTACCAGTTTCAAAATAAGATTTTAATTGATCGACCCCATCTCGATCTAAATAACGACCCTTAGAATCGTAATTTTCTATTAAGCTAGTTACAGTGTCCCGCATAAAATCAATACTCCCAACAATTTCTTAAACTTTCCATATTAGCCTACTACAAATTGACACCTAGCAGAATCATTAGAATAGGCCATAGAAATATTGTCACATTCGATACAAAAACTCAACAATTTTAATTCTTATTATTAGCCAGATGTATTCTTATTAGAGCTAACTACAGTCAGCCTTACTGCCCTCTCTGTTTTCGACGTGCCGTCTGTGGTCTCGGTTAAAACAATAGAGAACCCCAGATGCAAAGTTCATACAATTTTCAATTTGTCACTTTGTGACCTTTTGTCAAAGTTTTATAGAGCAGTAGCAGTAGCTATTAAGCCTCTTAAGAAAAGCAAAATTTAAGATTTAGGAGCTAATAATGGCACAAACCGCTCAAGATGTCTTGAACTGGATTAATAATGATGACATTCAAGTTATTGATTTGAAATTCATCGACCTACCTGGTATTTGGCAACATTTAACAGTTCACAAAAGCCAAATTGATGAAAGTTCTTTCACAGATGGAGTTGCCTTCGATGGTTCCAGTATTCGTGGCTGGAAAAATATTAACGAGTCAGACATGATGATGGTACTCGATCCAACTACTGCTTGGATTGACCCTTTTATGGCAGAACCTACATTAAGTATTACCTGTAGTATTAAAGAACCTAGAACTGGTGAGTGGTATAGTCGTTGTCCTAGAGTTATTGCTCAGAAAGCAGTTGAATACTTGAAAACAACAGGTCTTGGAGATACAGCATTCTTTGGTCCGGAAGCTGAATTTTTTGTGTTTGAAGATGCTCGTTTCGACCAAACAGAAAATAAAGGATACTACTATGTAGATAGTGTAGAAGGTCGTTGGAACTCTGGTCGTGAAGAAGATGGAGGTAACAAAGCCTATAAACCAGGTTACAAACAAGGCTACTTCCCTGTATCTCCCACAGATACTATGCAAGACCTACGCACAGAAATGCTGTTAACAATGGCTAAGTGTGGAGTACCCATTGAGAAGCATCACCACGAAGTAGCTACAGGTGGTCAGAATGAATTAGGTTTCCAGTTTGGCAAGTTGGTAGAAGCTGCAGACAACTTAATGATTTATAAGTATGTCATCAAGAATGTGGGCAAAAAATATGGCAAAACTATTACTTTCATGCCTAAGCCTATATTTAACGATAATGGTTCGGGGATGCACTGTCACCAGTCAATCTGGAAAGATGGACAGCCTTTATTCTGGGGTGATGGTTATGCTAACTTGAGTAAGATGGCTCTTAATTATATTGGTGGTATCCTTAAGCACGCTCCAGCAATATTAGCTTTCTCTAATCCTTCTACTAATTCTTATAAGCGATTAGTTCCTGGTTTTGAAGCTCCGGTAAACTTGGCTTATTCTCAAGGAAACCGTTCTGCTTCTGTTCGGATTCCTTTAAGTGGTACTAATCCTAAAGCAAAACGACTAGAATTCCGTTGTCCTGATGCTAGTTGTAACCCATATCTGGCTTTTGCGGCAATGCTTTGTGCTGGTATTGATGGGATTAAGAATGAAATTGACCCTGGCGCATCTTTGGATGTGGATATTTATGACCTCAGTCCTGAAGAGTTGAGTAAGATTCCTTCCACTCCCGGTTCCCTAGAGGGTGCTTTGGAAGCTTTGGAAAAAGACCATGAATTTTTGACTACTGGTGGGGTATTTACGGAGGATTTGATTCAAACTTGGATTGAGTACAAGTTGGATAATGAGGTTAACCCTATGCGTTTACGCCCTCATCCTTACGAATTTTCTCTCTACTATGATTGCTAAGTCATAATAGTAATTTCATTTTATTAGCCTTCCCAGAAGAAGGCTATTTTTTTGCCTTTCATATCACATCCCCTTCCTTTCTATACCTCGCCTAGTGTAAAATCATAAACATTTTCATTCTATGAAGCTCCAAAAAAAATCCCGCGTCAAAGGATTTTCGGTTGCATCCTCAACAAAATTTTGATAATATAATAATGGATAGTTGTGTTCGTATATCATTATGACTTTTTATTCAACTTTTTTTTGCCCTGGGTATCCTACGAAAGATTTGATTAAAACTTGAATTGAGTATAAGTTGGATAATGAGGTTAACCCTATGCGTCTACGCCCTCATCCTTACGAATTTTCTCTGTACTATGATTGCTAATTGACATCCTCCCGACGCTGCTCTTACGAGACAGGGCGGGATTCCCTAGCATTGCTGGTAGGAGCTTTCTGTTTCATAGCACCCGCATAAACGAGATTTACTCTCTTCCGGTCTTACGGTCGCTCCACAGACTGACACTGCGAGTCCCGCAGCCAAAATATTTATACTTGCGTTGATATCCCGGTCATGGTGACTACCACATTCAGGACAATCCCACA
>NZ_JAAHGT010001101.1 GCF_010672385.1 Okeania sp. SIO2F4 | reverse complement strand
TGACTGGGTTGCCATCTGGACGACAACTCCTTGGACGATACCTGGTAATTTGGCAGTCAGTGTTAACCCAGACCTGAATTATGCTGTTGTTCAACCTGATGCTGACTATGCAATGGGGAAAGACAAATTATTTATAGTTGCAGCAGAAGCAGTGGAACGTTTGTCGGCAACTCTCGGTACAACTTTCACATCTGTAGCGACGGTTAAAGGTCAAGATTTGGAAAATTGCACTTACCAACATCCACTGTTTGAGCGGGAAAGTAAAATTCTCATTGGTGGCGACTACGTTACTACCGACTCAGGTACGGGTTTAGTTCACACTGCTCCTGGTCATGGTCAGGAAGACTATATTGTAGGGCAACGTTATAGTTTACCAATTTTGTCACCTGTGGATGGCAATGGAAAATTTACTGCTGAAGCAGGAGAGTTTTCTGGGTTGAATGTATTAAAAGAGGGAAATATTGCTGTTATTGAAGCACTGCAAAATGTTAACTCTCTCCTGAAAGAGGAACCCTACGAACACAAATATCCCTACGACTGGCGCACCAAAAAACCAACTATTTTCCGAGCAACCGAACAATGGTTTGCTTCTGTTGAGGGTTTCCGGGATGAAGCAGTCAAGGCGATCGCTGATGTTCAGTGGATACCTGCTCAAGGAGAAAATCGCATTACTCCGATGGTGAGCGATCGCTCTGACTGGTGTATTTCTCGACAAAGAAGTTGGGGGGTTCCTATTCCGGTATTTTATGACGAAAAGACTGGGGAACCTTTAATGACTGAGGAGACTATTGCTCATGTGCAAAAAATTATTGCCGAAAAAGGTTCTGACGCTTGGTGGGAAATGTCGGTAGAGGAGCTTTTACCAGAAAAATACCGTAAAGATGCTGACAAGTATCAGAAAGGTACAGATACAATGGATGTTTGGTTTGACTCCGGTTCATCTTGGGCAGCAGTTGCTCAACAACGGGATGGGTTAAAATATCCAGTTGATATATATTTGGAAGGTTCCGACCAACATCGCGGTTGGTTTCAGTCAAGTTTGCTGACCAGTATTGCTACTAATGGTGTTGCACCATATAAAACAGTTTTGACTCACGGTTTTGTGCTGGATGAAAACGGTCGCAAGATGAGTAAGTCTCTGGGAAATGTGGTAGACCCGTCAATAGTTATCGAAGGCGGCAAAAATCAAAAACAAGAACCTCCTTATGGTGCAGATATTTTGCGTTTGTGGGTTTCCTCCGTAGACTATTCTTCTGACGTACCCCTCGGTAAAAATATTCTCAAACAAATAGCAGATATTTATCGCAAAATTAGAAACACGGCGCGGTTTTTGTTAGGAAATATCCATGATTTCGATCCAGCAAAAGATGCTGTTGCTTATGAAGAAATGCCAGAATTAGATCGTTATATGTTGCACCGGATGACAGAGGTGTTTGCCGAAGTCAAAGATGGTTTCGATAAGTATCAATATTTCCGCTTCTTCCAAACAGTTCAAAATTTCTGTGTCGTTGACCTATCCAACTTTTATTTAGATATTGCCAAAGACCGACTTTATATTAGTGCGACCGACGCTTTCAGACGGCGCAGTTGTCAGACAGTCTTAGCTGTAGCTGTAGAAAACTTAGCAAAAGCGATCGCTCCAGTTTTACCTCACATGGCAGAAGATATTTGGCAAAATCTTCCTTATCCGACTCCCTACAAATCTGTATTTGAGTCTGGGTGGGTGAAAATGGAGTCAAAATGGCATAACCCAGAATTAGTTAAATTATGGGAAGAATTACGAAAAACTCGCACTGAAGTTAACAAAGTGTTAGAAAAAGCAAGAGCAGAAAAAGCCATCGGTGCGCCCCTAGAAGCAAAGGTATTATTGTATGTAAAAGATGCAGAATTGCGAGAGCAAATGGAATCTTTTAACCCTACTGCTGAAACAGAAAAAAGTAAATCAGAAGTTCTCGAAGTTCAAATCGAAACAGAACCAGAAAATACAACTCCTAATAATCCGCAAAAATCTCCTGCTAATTTTGCTCAACCCCAGGATTTTTTATCAGGTTTTTCCGATATTTTGACTCAAGTATTTAGTGGATATCAAAAACTTTTAGGGGCAGTATTTTTTGTCATTATATTACTGTTGTTCATAAGAGTAACATTAACAGTAGTAACAACAATTAACCAAATACCAGTAGTAAATTATATTATGGAATTAGTAGGATTTATCTACACAATTCGCTTTGTTACCCATAATTTGTTATTAGCTAAAACTCGGCAAAGTTTGTCCGAAAAAATCAAATTAACAGCAGAAGATATATTAGGAAAAGGAGCCTTATCACCCAAACAGAAAAAATCAACAGACAATACAGTTAAACAATCAGCAACCTTAGTATCTCCAGAAGGAGTTTTTGTACCTCCCCAAAAAGTTGATATTCCCCCTGTTCCGCAAGTAGTAGAAACAGAAACTTTACCTCAAAAACCCAAAAATATTAAAGCCACGATCGCTGGTAATGGAGTTGATGAATTACGTTATCTGTTTATTACTTCCCAAGTAGAATTATTAGAATCTCCCGAAGCTCTAGAAAATCTTGAATATAAATCAATATCAGATACTTTAGGAGTAGGAGTAGTCAAAGCAGATGGGCATAAATGCGATCGCTGTTGGAATTATTCTACCCATGTTGGTGTCTCCTCAGAAGACCCCACTATTTGTGAACGTTGTGTTGCTGCTTTAGCAGGAGAATTTTAACTGTATTCTGAACCCTAAAAACCTAACCCCCAGCCCCCCTTCCCTGCAAGGGAATGGGGGTTAATAAGCCTCTCTCCTACAAGGAGAGAGGTTTTTATCAGAAGATCCCATAATTTGCGAAGGTTGTGTTGCTGCTTTAGCAGGAGAATTTTAACTGA
>NZ_JAAHGT010001100.1 GCF_010672385.1 Okeania sp. SIO2F4 | reverse complement strand
CTATTGAGGGCCAAATTTTAGGGAAAAATCGCGATTTTGAGATTGTTTAAGCAATCTTTTCATAAACGCTACAAGTCTTGATATGCAATAAATACAGGATTTTTGCTTCCCAGCCAATTTTGATGTATATTGATAACAAGTCTGTCGCTCTGCGCAGGTGCTTATTAAAATGAAAAAGAGCATTGGTGAGTATAAGTGCGTTCGCGAAGCGAAACGGAGTTTTATCCCAAAGCATTTTCCTGACGGAATGCTCCGCAAACATATCGGCGACAGCCGAAAACGTAGTTTTATCGCGTCATATCAAATCCGCTTGATTGGACATAAAAAAAATCTCCAATGTTCATAACTACTAAACCTTTGTAATTCTCTCTCCTCCTGACTCCTGACTCCTGACTCCTGATTCCTACTGACTTAACCAATCTATAACTATTTAACCGGATTTGATATCAGCAGATAAGATTGATAATTTTTTCCTCTTTTTCCAACCATTTCATCTTGATAAAAATTTCGACTATAGCTAAGAAATAATTGGTTAAGACATAGACTGATGATGAATCTATAGCAATCTTATGTGAGTTGTAAGATTTTGGTGGCATTTAGGAGTCACGAGTCGTAGGGGCGATTCGCGAATCGCCCCTACAGGAGTCAGAATTTTTAAGGTTTTCAGGCAAAACTAACTATCATAAAAATTCTCACATCTCATTCCTGATTGCTATAGAAAGCGAAAATGTTTTTCCAACTCTTCTGTGCTGCTTATTCCCTATTCCCTATTCTCTGCTATATAAAAATTGCTGAATAAGTTTTATGACCTATTCAGCCATCCTGAAAAGTAATAGAAAAATTACACCTATAGCTAAGAAAAAATTGGTGAGAACTTATGGGAATGATAAACCTTAGACTAGGAAATATTTTTCTGACTATTCCCTATTCCCTATTCCCTATTCCCTATTCCCTGCTATTGTAATTGAGGTAAAGCTTTTCTTGCCCTTTCTGCACGAGCGTCTGCTGACTCCATCACTTCATCAATTTTTTCCAACATTTCCCCTGGATAATTTTCTAACACCTTAGTAGAAAGAGAAATGCGCTTTCGACCCTCATCCAAATCAACAATCATCGCCTTAACCAAATTACCCTGGGCAAAAATTGTTGATAAAGAATCAACCCGTTTTTGACTAACTTGGGTAATATGCAGCAAACCAGTTAAACCCTCTAAATCTACAAAAACACCAAAAGGCTTCACTCCTGCAACCTTTCCTTCCACCAACTGACCAACTAATAACTTACTAAAACCAGCAGATTGAGCCGCCAAACGCTGAGACATTACAATTTTCTTTTTTTCTTGGTCTAACTCCAAAAAATTGACCGTCAATACTTGGTCAATCAATGACTCCAAATTATCCTTTGCCAAAAGATGAGAGCGCGGAATAAAACCCCGCAAAGATTCTACATCCACCGTCACCCCACCTTTATTAGTACCAATTACTCGAACTTGGAAAGACTGACCACCTTCTTTTAGTTCAAATAACTTCTCCCATATTTGATTAATTTCTAATTGCTTAATAGAAAGAAGCACTTCACCCTCTGCATCTTGGTCGCGGATAATTAGAAATTCTCTTTCTAGCTGTAGTGGTAGTGCTTCCGATAAATCTTGTGTGACTCCCAAAAAAGCTTCTTGAATAGGTAAAAGGGCTAAAGACTTACCCCCTATATCAACATAAACACCTTCAGATTCATAACTATATACTTTTCCAGTAACTATTTGTCCTTTTTGAAATTCATAATTATACTGAGGTTGTTCGAGAGCTTTGGCAAAGTCGTCCATTGAAAAGGACTGTTTACTTCCTTGAGAGCTAGTTGATTCGGGATTCATATACAGTAAAAAAAACACTAGGCTACTCAAATATAACTAATCTCTGGGGCATTGTTATACCAATTTCATAAAATATTGCTACAGTGACTCTGTTCTTGGGAGTCAGAACTCAGGAGTACCAAGTCAGATCAAATCCGGTTGAATACTTATTATTATATAGTTGGGGGTGGGGAGTGTGGGGAGTGTGGGGAGTGTGGGGAGATTGAAGTAATTATAGAATTATCAAGATATATTATATAACCGGATTCTAGATCGGGAGTTCATTAATTGATAATTGATAATGGATAATTGATAATTACAAGAAGGTTAAAACCGTTACGGAATTGAATATTGGGAAATTCAAGAGCACTTTTCTCTTGGTCGATTGGATATGGCGTTAGCGTTAGCGAAGCTCCTCTGCAAGAGGCAGCGGCTCTGTCAAGAGCGGGAAACCTCGCCATCCCATCCTAACGGAATGCTCCGCAAACGACCGCTTTTTCCCCTTAAAAGGGGAGGCTTTAAACCAGAATTAATTAATTATTAATAATTAATTAATTCTTCGGTAAGAATTGATAATATTTATTTTTTATAAGAGTAAAACTGTTCCATGATTGACTAAAAATAGTTTTATAACTAAAATAAGTCGTTTTTTGTCCCCAAGGGATAATTTGATTTTTACCCTCTACATCGACAGCAAACTTACTGATACTTTTATAATCATTTTAGTGTAACTATCTATGCATGAATTTGGTATTAGAAAAATAACCTATAGCAAAAGTTAAAAATCAAAAGTTAAAAGTAAGGTAATTAGGATTTACACAAAAACCGGGTTATGAGAGGAAATTTCGTGAGAGCGAAAAACAATAATTAGGGCAATAAACCCGGTTTTTTTGGGTGCATAAGTCCTGATAATTTGAGAATGCCTTGAGACTAATAGACCTCTCCAAAAATCAAAAATAAAATCAATTATCGTACAGAAATTATCAATTATTTCCCCTACTCCCTACTCCCTACTCCCTATTACCTCTTTTCTACAATTGTTGGCTA
>NZ_JAAHGT010000110.1:4597-16232 GCF_010672385.1 Okeania sp. SIO2F4 | reverse complement strand
TAGTAGGAACTAAGTATATAGCAATTTTATTTGAGTTGTGTAAAAAAACTCAACACTTTTATTTAGGCAAAAGGCAACAGTTCAACAATTAATAATTAATAATTATCTCTTCTTATAAAGAAGAGGGTTGGCGCTCAAGGATTTTTTTTTCTCCATGAATATATAGGCTTTATACCTTTATTTTTGGATAAAAAGGTTTCCTGAACTTTTTAATCTCAGAAAATAACCAACACTTGTTTTACATATTATATGAAATACGTTAATGTTTGCTACTTGATAGGGTGATGGGATGATTCGTAAGCAGCATAATTTTTTGTATTTTATGTTATTGGAAAATGGGATACTTAGTTTCTACGACTTTTTTCAATTTTCAGCTTTTATTTATGTGTTATTTTGTCTTCAAATGATTAACAAGGTAAATTCTCTCATCTTGGCTATAGTTTTGATTTTATTATCAGTTGCAATACCTAAATTTAATCTGCCTGTAGCTAATGCAGGAAATATTCTCTCAGGATTTGGCTTTTCTGCACAAAATGATTTGCAAATTACCGTAGGGGAAAGTCAAAAATCAGCCGATAAATTAGCTTTAGATTTACAGAAAAGTCTCAACAGTAAAAGGAATGAAATTGGTAAATTAGCTATATTAATTATTCATCCCCACGGAGAGTATGACAGAACAGAACCAATTTTGTTAGCAGAGAGAGAAGGTGGGGGGTCAGTATTAGAAATGAAGATACATTGGCATAGAAAACTGCCCTTTATAACACGCAATCATTTAACTATTATTGACTGGGAAATTTTACAAAATCAACACTTGGGAGCTGCTGTTGTTTTAGATGATGCTATACTTTCTCCGATTCATCCTCAAGAGTTAAGTAATTTATTTAAAGAGTTACTGCCAAATAATCTCTAAAAGTCCGATTTCATTAATGGATAATGGATAATTACCTTTGGTTAAAACCGTTCGGGAATTGAATATAAGGAAATATTATTTCTTCTCTTGGTCGATTGGAGGCAAGCGAGGAAACCTCGCCATCCCTCGACCGCTTTTTTCCCCTGAAAAGGGGAGGCTTTTAACCAAGATATTTAATTCAGAATTACTAATTATTAATTATTCGGTAATTTTTTAGTGTTTCTAGCAGTTTTTATTTAGGTATAACAATTGTAATTATTCAGCAGTTAGCTATCAACAATCAGCCAAACGTGTTAATTATTCGTATGTTTACTATTCTGTACGGACGTTTCATTCAACGTTCCTCTGACCCTACTCCCCGGTTCAAGACTAACTATAAAAAGTAGCCCTTCGACTTCAAAGTCTTTCCCTGTTACCTAGGCTAATTATTTTTACTATTCCTAATACAAATGTACATTAATTGTAAGCATTCAGCCGTCAGCTAACAGCTAGCCTCCTGGGTCGGAACTACGCTCTTCAGCTATGAGTTATTAACTGATTATCACACTCTCTGGAGGAATTAGTCGCCTTACGAAAATTCAAAGTTATGAATAAAAAGGTCACATGACCGCTAACCAAAGTCAAGTCCTGTATGTTTAAAAGCTGAATGCTGAATGCTGAATGCTGAATGCTAATAGCTAAATGCTTACCATTAATTTATAGCCAATAATCAGAATCAAAACAGGACAACATATTAATTAGAAACAATATTATTTCTTGTCAAAATGATTTGATTATATTCTCTAATCTCAGAAGACTTACCCTGATAAATCAAAGTAGGATGACTACTCAAAAAACAAGTTTTATGACAATAACCATCATCAACTTTCATCAAAGGTAAATTATGACTCTTCAAAACTCCTTGAATACGCTGAAAAGCCTCTGGCAAATTATTAAAAGGAATCCCAGGAAAAGCATGATGAACTCCATGATAATTCAACCCTCCCATTAACCATCCAATAACAGAATTTGCTTTAAGATTACGAGAGGCATAAAGTTGAGTAAGTTGATAAGTTTTCGCTTTACCCCAAAGTCCATAATGTTCTAGATGGTCACGAGTTTGCATCACAATGCCAATTACTCTTTCTAATATTAACCAAAACAGTAAATAGCGTAATAATTCCCCATTTGTAATCGCAAAACTGAGCAAAACTCCATGTACTAATATCATTCCTCCTACATCTAGAAATATTTGTTGGGGGAGACAAGAAACTAACTTTCGGTAGCGCCAACCATGAATAAAAGTCTTCAGAATTAACCCTACTCCTCCTGCCAGAAAAATATCAATACTCCATTGATGACGCACATACCATTGCACAAGAGGATAAGAATTTTGATATTCTTGCCATGTCCACTGCACCCTTTCTGGGTCTCGTAAGTCACTACCATTCCAACCATGATGTAGTTTGTGCAGTGCAGCATAAACACTGTAAGGCCAAAACATCGGCCAACTTATTAGTCGAGGGATAATACTGTCGAACCATCTCCACCCAGTTAAGGTGTGATGAGTCATATCATGGGTACAAATTAGCCAGAAAGCATAGAAGAGTCCCGCGAAAATGCTAATACCCGAAAATAAATAGTTATTGGATGTTGACCAGGCTATTGTGACTAAACTGAGAAAGACAAAACCTAATACAACAAAGCGAAGTATTCCAGCAAAGGAGTTAATTTGATGCAAGTCTGAGGTTACTTTTTGTAAATCTTGAGTTAGTCTGGTTGAGTTGATTAAATCCTTACTCATGTCTATTGATTAAGTATTCAAGCAAAATTAATTGTATGTTTGGTGCTGAAGTTAAGTAGATAGGCTAAATTATTTTGGCTCTACTTATAAAGTTTGTATATTTTTTCCCCTACTGTACTATTCCCTTAAAGTAGATAAGCTAAATTATTTTGGCTCTACTTATAAATTATACTTGTATCTTTTTTCCTCTACTACCGACTTCCTGCTCTTTTAAAGTAGATAAGCTAAATTATTTTGGCTCTATTTATCTTATAAAGTATAGTTGTATATTTTTTCTATTACTGCCTACTCCCTTAAATAAATTAATTTTGCACAGGTACTTATGACTGATTTAAAAAAATGGAAGCTTTTACAATCTAGGTTGGTAATTAATAATCAATGGTGTCAGGTAAGACAGGATGAAGTTGAGTTACCAAATGGCAAAATTATAGATGATTTTTTTATTAATGTTAGACCAGATATTGCTCTTGTTTTTCCTGTAACTGCTCAACAAGAAATTGTATTTGTCCGTCAATATAGACATGGAGTTGGTGAAGTTTTATTAGAACTACCTGCAGGAGCTTTTAATCCTCAAGAGGAAATTGCTGAAGTAGCTGCTAGTAGAGAACTTACTGAAGAAACTGGATATGTGGCTGAGAAATTAATTAGATTGGCAACTTTATATGATAATCCTGTTAAAGATACTAATTCTATTCATTTATTTATTGCTGAAAATATGATTAAGTCTCAACAACAAGAGCTGGATATTACAGAAGAAATTGAGGTAGTTTTAATACCTGTTTATGAGGTTATTCAGAGAGTTTTGATGGGAGAAATAAATGTTTGTGGAACTATCACAGCTATATTTTTAGGATTAGAATATTTGCACAAGTATAAAATTTGAATCTTAACTCTTGAGCAGTTATACTAATTTCATAATATGTTGCTGTAGCTAGGGAAAAGGGAACAGGTAAATATCTAAAAAAGGGATAAAAAATTTTGAGTTTTGACAATTTATATGATTTATAAAGTGTTAGTAATAATTAATTCTAGAGAGACGAAATTGATGAGATTTAATTAATATATTTTCTATTTTATAGACAATACGACAGACTTTAGATTCGGACATTTTACACTCTTGACCAATATTGTAATAAGTCCTATATTCTCTCAAATACTGAACCGTCATGAGAATTTTATCTTCAACTATTAACTTGGGTTTACGTCCTGGTTTCTTTTTTCTTTATTAGGCAAGCTTTAACCTTGAAAACCATCACTCTGAAAGTTTTTTTCCCTGTTAAACCCTTAAAATTATCAAACTTTTAACTTTTTGGCTTGCCAATATTTCATTATTAAATCAATTTAATTGGATGAATAATTGTCTTTAATTATTAAACAATAATTCTTGTTTTAAAGTTTAATTATTTTTTGACGATTAGCGATCGCTGTTTTATGATACTTGCTGCCGAGCAAAGACCAAAAAGGAATAGCTTGATATTATATTATGAAAAAATTGGCAAGATGTCTAATCACTGTGGGTTTATTTATAGTAGGAAAAAAGTATCTATACAAAAAATAATTACATCCGAATTAATTGTCTGAGTTGAAACATAACTTTCCAGATAATTATGGTGATTCATTATTCCTAAAACATTGAGACTCAGAATAAATCACAATAATCAAAGAACTACCAAATTACTTGAATTACTCAATATCCATTGACTGATAATCACGACAACCTTTACATGGACCTAGGGGATTAACAGCACAACGAACTTGAGAAGACCTAGCATTAAACTTACAAGTTAAGTCTCCTATTATATATCCTACTCCTTCAATATATTGTTGTTCTGGTTGGTTAGATATAGCTGTTCTTTGTCTATAGTTTACAATTAATCTAACTGAGTTAAGTCTTTCTGTAGTCCTTGGTGCAAACTTGTGGATAATCCATAAAGAAACTAGGCAAGGAATTATGCCGATCAAAAAAATTAGTAATATTTCAAACACATTTATTCTGATTTATTATAAGTTCATAACTACTCTATCAATATTAAATTATTTGTTCATAAAAGTTTTGATATTTGTCAGAGTTGAAGATGGAAAAGTTTCTTGAATATATGATAAGTTTGGGTATGATAAATTTGGCATTTTACTGTTTGCTGTAGTTACAGAAGGAGATAAAGAGGAAACAGGTGACTTAATATCTGATAAATCTATCCCCGCAAAGATATGTAAAGAGAAGGTAACAGCAGTCGCTAACAAAATTTTTTCCCACATTTCAAACCCTCCTTTCATTTTGATGAAAATATAGAACAATTTATTTTTAAACTTGTCTAATACTTCTATCTTACGAGACAACTTTAGTAATCGTCTGTGACTTGAAATTAGGTAAAAAAGTGATTAAACTCACGATTTAATTAACAAATCCTTAACTCTGAACTATAATAGTTAAAATTTTCCCTAGTAGAGAAAATTTGATTAGTCCAATAATCATTTCTAAGACTGGACATTATCTCACTACATATTTTCTAGGAAGGCAGGTGCTATAGCGCTACGCGCATAGGGGAGCCGTCGGATTGGCGACGTACAGAAGTTAGAAGTCAGAAGTCAAAAGTATCTCTGACTAAGTTTTTCCTGGGGAAATGCTCTGCAAACAGTGTTGAGTAATGTCCTAACCTAAATGCCTAGTGCTATACTCAGCTATATTCAACAGAGACCTAAATTGTGTTTTTGGCTCTCACCCACATGAAACGCTACGCCGCATGAAAAGGGTCGTGGTACACAGCAACGGTTTAGGAATTTCTCATTGTTCCTCAAGTCCAAGGTCGGGAGAATGTCAATGAACGATAAAATGACCCCATATAGGAAAATATAGTGGGAGTACCTAAACTTATGCTTACAAACATATTGGCCTTAGCTGTTGGTCTTGGTAGTTTAGCTTTATATATGGTGGCCTTTTTCTTTCCAGAAGTGCATCGGAAAAACGATTTTATCTGGAGTGGTGTAGGTCTTTTTTATGCTCTAGTATTATGGTTCTGTGCGGGTAGAATTACAGGTGCAGTGCTATTGGGTCAAGTGGCAAGTGTTGCTTTAATAGGTTGGTTTGGCTGGGAAAGTCTGACGTTGCGTCGCCAAGTGACCCCAGTTGCAGAGCGAACCAAAATATCAACTCAGAAAAGCACTCAAGATAATACTCAGGAAAAATCAACAACTCTTCCTCAGACAACATCTACACCAGAAGTAGAAACTATGCCTAAATCAGATTTAGCTGAGTCAACAGAAACTTCTATTCAAGAGTTAGAAAATATTACTACTGAAGATTTGATTAATGAAGTTAAACCAGGGGAAACTGAATCTGAATTATTATCAGATGAAACTACTTCATACTCCAGCAAAGTGACAGAAGATTCTGAAGTAGATACAACTGAAAGTATGACAGAAGAAAATGTTTTAACCGAGGCTCAAACTGTATCAGAAACATCTCAGGAATTACAGACAAGTTCCTCCAAAAAAGTAGGTGGTTTTTCTCAGTTATTGACGCCTGTGAGTGGAATATTGAGTAATCTTAAAAATGCCATTAAAGGTAGAGATAGTAAAAATACTTCTTCTGACTCAACATCTACAAAAATTCAAGCTGATACTGAGCAAGTAACCTCTAGTGAAGAAGTTACTTCAGAAGTTAATGAGACTATCAGTCAGACCGAAGATACTCAACTTCAACAAGAATCTTTAATGGAAAAAGAAGAGTCTGCAATATCTGATATTCAGGCAGAGGAAACTACTTTGACAGAAGTTGAAAAAGAAGCAACTTCATCCTCAGAAGCAGAATCTATATCTACTGAAAAATCTATTTCAGGAACTCCAGTAAATGCAGAAGTTTCTGAAGTTCAAGATAACCTAGTATCACCAGAAAAAATAACTACTGGAGATAGTGATAATGGGGAAGAAAAAGTTACTTCTGTTTCTGCTGAGGAAAAAAATGAAGCTGATAATTCAGCATCAGATTTATCAAAGGAAAATAAAAATAAGTCGGTAGACCAGTAACATAACAGTTTAAAACGCTAAGAATTGACATCCTCCCCGGCCTAAAGGCACGGGGATTCCTACCGAGCCGTAGCTCCGATGCGGGTTGACGTCTCATTGGCTGCTGCTGCCAGATGCGGTAGTCTTACGCTTGCCTCCACGTCCGTTTAGTGTCTCGGACTGCCCGCCCGCGACTAATATATTTATTGCTGCATTTTCATCACGGTCGTGTTTGGCACCACAGTTGAGACACTCCCATTCTCTTACTGAAAGGTCTAATTTTCCACCTTTGAATCCACAGTTAGAGCAAATTTGAGATGTTGCTTCCCATTTGCTAATTACTCCAAAATCACGACCGTATTTTTCTGCCTTTCCTTCTAACAGCGTCCTAAATTGTCTCCAACCTAAATCTGATATTGCTCTGGATAATTTGCGATCTCTTGGTGCGCATTCCCTTGCGACTTTCGTCGTCGCGGGGTCGCACCGCTTTTTCACCATACCAGATACATTGTCATACTTCTAAAACAATTGTTTGGTTTTCACGAATTATTTCAGTAGATAATTTATGTAGAAAATTGTCCCTTGTATCTTTCAATTTAGCATGGAACTTAGCTATTCTTAGCCTAGCTTTTTCATAACGATTCGACCTCCTAGTTTTGTCAGATAATGACTTGCTTAACTTTCTGTATTTCTTAATCCGTTTTTTCAAGGGTTTAGGAGCATCAATTTTTTGACCATGTACGGACGCCCTTATGCAACGTCCCTACCGTAGCAAAAGTTTTAATTCCTAAATCTATACCTACTGAATTGTCAGTTTTAGGCAATACTTCTGGTAAAATTTCTACTACAAAACTCAGAAAATACCTAGTAGGGGCATCTATGCGAATCGCCCCTACAATCTTTGATTACTGTTACTGATGATGGAGCAGTAGGTAGTTCCCTTGACCAAACAATTTTCAGCTTTCCAATCTTGGCGTTGCTAGGAACCTTATGCTGACCAATTTTAAAACCTCCCCTTGTAAATCTAGCAGTTTGTTTTGACTTCTTACTTTTGAATTTAGGAGGTTTAACAGGTTTACCCTTTCTCTTACCTTTAGTTGATTTAAAAAGTTTTGATAAGCTTGGTTTAAATCATTTAAAGATTGCTGCAATGGTATAGCAGAAACGTCTGATAACCATTCTCTGTCTTCAGTATTTTTAGCCTGAGTAATGAACTGTTTTTTGTAGTTCAGATAAGCCAGGTTTTTTGTCTCCTAACTTGTATTTTTCTTGACAAAAAGCTAGACTGTCATTCCAAACAACACGAGTACAACCAAACAGCTTTGCTAATCGGTACTTTTGTCCTGGTGTTGGATATATAAGGTACTTAAATCTAGATTTCATAGTCTGAGTTTAAAACTAACATTTAGGATAACATATTTATTGAAACACTCATCAACTAAAAAGTTGCCCTAGAAGGGCGAGACTTTAAACCAAATTTTTCGGTAAAAAATTCATCATAACAAATCAAACAATTTGTAAGAAGGAAAAAATAAACAGGCAAGAGAGAAGGAAAACTATGTGTTTCACCTGCATGAAAAATTCAAGATAAAATTTTATGACTATTCATCCGAATTTAATATAATTTATATCTATATATAATAGAAATCAAGACACACAAAAAATGTAGTTAGTAAAATGATAAGTTGGAAAAATTTTAAATTAATTATACCTACTGTATGTTTATTAATTATTACTCCATTTATAGTAGTTGAGAAAAAACTGAATACAAATTCACAAGCACTAGCACAACTTATAAAAAATGATAGTCATTCCATTTCACAAAACAATCTAGAAATGGAGGTACAGGAACTTGAGCAACAGGCAACAGAAGAATTTAATAATGGTAAATTTAAGGTTGCTCTAGAAAAATTCAAACGAGTATTAGAAATTTATACTCAAGAGGGGAGTCGCTCTGGCATTATTCGTACTTTAAATAAAATTGCTGTTGTTTATGATGCTCAAAGTAAATATCTGAAAGCTTTAGAATTTTATCAGGAAGCTTTGAAAAATGCTCAACAAGAAAAAAATAATGAAAATATCAGTTCTATATTAAGTAATATGGGTTTGGTATATTCACAGTTAGGTCAATATGAGCAAGCTGTAAATTTTTATCAGCAAGCTTTAAATAAAAATCATCCAGAAAAAGCGAAAATTTTAAATAATATTGGAGCAATTTATCGCCACTTAAAAGAATTTCCTAAAGCTTTAGAATATTATCAACAAGCTTTAGAAGTTAATCGGAAAAATCAAGACAATACTGGTATAGCAAAAATCCTAGATAATATAGGTGTAATTTATCGAGAACAACAGAAATATTCTCAGGCATTAAAATATCATCAGGAAGCATTAACTATTCAAGAAGAAATAGGCGATCGCCAGGATCGTGCATCTACTCTTCATCATATTGGCATAGTTCATCGAGAGTCAAATCAACATAAACATTCAGATTCACTAAAATTTTTGACTAATACTTTGATTATTGAACGACAGCTTGGAGACCAAGATGGACAGAGAATTACTCTTGCTGATATAGGTAAATTTTTAGAAAGAAAAAATCAAGATGAATTGGCAATAATTTTCTATAAACAATCAGTTAATATTACTGAAAATATCCGCAAAGATTTGAAAAAATCACCAGTAGAAGAGCAAAATCTATATATAGAAAGCATTTCTGAAATATATCGCACTTTAGCTGACTTATTGCTGCAAAAAAAACGAGCTTTAGAAGCACACCAAATTTTAGATTTACTCCATATACAAGAGACATTTGAATATATTGGGAGTTTAGAAGCTGATGATTATGAATATAGTGAAGTTCCATTGCTAGAGTCAGAAAAGATGTTTTGGGATAAATACACTCAGCTAATAGATGAAGCGGCTAAAAGCAATGGTAACAATCAAAATAACTTACAGGAAAAATTAGCAAAAATCCAAGATTTTTTTGATAGTGAAGAAGTCAAATCTATAGTTTCAGAATTAGAGAAAAATTCTAGGAGTCAAAAGCTAAGTTCAGATATAGCACTTTGGCTACAATCTGAACTACAGGAAAATAACCTTCAAAATACTGTCGTCTTATATCCGTTACTTTTAGAAGACCGACTAGAATTAATATTAGTTAGTGCTAATTCTCCTCCATTTCATCGCACTGTTTCAGTAAGTCAGAAAGAATTTAATAAAACTCTCCTTCGATTAAGAGCGCAATTAACAAATAGAAATCAATCTGACCAAAGAGTTATACAAGAAGGATTAAAATTATATAATTGGTTGATTAAACCTATAGAACCTCATCTAAAACTTACTCAAACTAAAAATATTCTTTATGCACCTGATAGTCAACTACGTTATATTCCTTTAGCAGCACTACATGATGGAAAAAAATGGTTCGCAGAAAGGTTTCAAATTAATAATATTACTGCTGCAAGTTTAATGGATTTAGAACCTAGAGAAAAATTTAAACCTTTAATTTTGGCAGGTGCTTTAACAGAAGGAAGTTATAATTTTCAGGTCGGTCAACGCAAATTTGAATTTGAATCATTGCCCTTTGCAGGAGTAGAAGTAGAGGAGATAGAAAAGACATTTACTGAAACAAATAAATTGTTAGGTAATGCTTTTACTAAAGAAGCTATAGAAGCAAAAATGGATAGCTATAATATTGTACATTTTGCTACTCATTCTGCTTTTGTCAGTGGTCATCCAGAAGAATCTTTTATATTATTTGGAGATGGCAACCGCGCTACTTTACGAGATGTGGAAAATTGGAATTTAAAGAATGTAGAATTAGTCATTTTTAGTGCTTGTCAAACTGCTTTGGGAAAAGAGCTAGGAAATGGAGAAGAAATACTCGGTTTTGGTTATAAGATACAAGAAGCTGGCGCAACAGCAAGTATAGCAACTTTATGGCGAGTTGATGACCAAGGTACTCAAGAATTTATGAGTGATTTTTATGTAGCTTTGAAGAATGGAGCAAGCAAGTCAGCTGCAGTACAAAAAGCACAAATTTCTATGATTAATGGCGAGTATAGTCACCCCTATTATTGGGCACCGTTTCTTTTAATTGGAAATGGATTTTAAAAGGATAATCACTGGAAAAATATAGTATTAAGAGTATTGTCAAAAAGATAGTGAGGGAATTTATTCAAAGAAATAAATTATTAGATAATACTCTTGAAATGCAGAAGCAGAAACCGAGTCCTATTAAAAAGGGAATAGGGAATAGGGAAGAAGGGTAAACAGCATGAAATAGTAGCTTTATGAAAGAATTAGTGGGTACTCAAGACCAGACTTTTTTATTAGAAAAACCTCAATCTAGATTTACATCTCATTTGAAAACACTATGGCAATTTCTATACTGTTTAGGTACAAAATTTTACTATAAAGCTCCCGGAGCTGGATGCTGAAATTTTTCTGTTCTATTGCGTATAGAGCAATAGTTATTTCATTTGCGGAGGCTCCCAGAGCTGATGCTGAAATTTTTCTGTTCTATTGCGTATAGAGCAATAGTTATTTCATTTGCTGAAGCTCCCGGAGCTGGATGCTGAAATTTTTCTGTTCTATTGCGTATAGAGCAATAGTTATTTCATTTGCTGAAGCTCCCAGAGCTGGATGCTGAAATTTTTCTGTTCTATTGCGTATAGAGCAATAGTTATTTCATTTGCTGAAGCTCCCGGAGCTGGATGCTGAAATTTTTCTGTTCTATTGCGTATAGAGCAATAGTCATTTCATTTGCTGAAACTCCCGGAGCTGGATGCTGAAATTTTTCTGTTCTATAAAGCTCCCGGAGCTGGATGCTGAAATTTTTCTGTTCTATTGCGTATAGAGCAATAGTTATTTCATTTGCTGAAGCTCCCGGAGCTGGATGCTGAAATTTTTCTGTTCTATTGCGTATAGAGCAATAG